>JBKJWE010000219.1:0-7436 GCA_046717045.1 Nitrospiraceae bacterium
GGGTCAAACAGTTGTGGGCAATCCGGCCAGAGAACTGAGAAAGCACTAATTTAGTATGAACGAAAAGACGCGACGTGTCTTGGTCGCTCCCGATATTTCGGTTCGAGAGACGATGCGAATCATTCAAGACGGATCGCTTGCGATCGCGCTTGTTGTCAACAGGGAACACGGTCTTCTTGGCACGGTGACGGATGGAGACATCCGGCGTGCAATTCTTTCGGGGCTTAGTCTAGAAGCGCCTGTTTCCAAAGTGATGCATGTAAATCCTGTCACGGTCAGCAGCGCCACTGACATGCAAACCATCCGAAGGATATTTATTGAATCCGCTCTGAAGCATATTCCGATGCTCGACGAAAAAGGGCAAGTCGAGGACCTCCTTCTCGTCTCAGACCTTCTTTCTGTTCCGCTCTCGAATCCGGATATTACAGCCCGTGAGGTCGAGGCAGTGTTGAGTGTCTTGCGAACACCAAATCTGAGTCTGGGTCCTAAAGTATTGGAGTTCGAGGAAAAGATCGCGGCATTCGCAAAGCGGAGCTTCGCAATAGCTGTAAATAGTGGAACTTCGGGTTTGCACTTGGTTGTCCGGGCGCTGGATTTAAGGGCGGGCGACGAAGTGATCACGACGCCTTTCAGTTTTATTGCGTCGAGCAATTGCTTGCTGTATGAAAACGTGACGCCTGTTTTTGTGGATATTGAACCTGAGACTTACAATATCGACCCTCGGCGTATTGAAGCGGCAATTACACCTCGAACTCGGGCCATTCTTGCAGTGGATGTCTTCGGCCAGCCCGCCCGATACGATGCGATTGAAGCGATAGCAAGAAAGCACGGGTTGAAAGTTATCTCTGATTGCTGTGAATCGATCGGGGCAGAATATACAGGCCGGCGGGCGAGCACCTATGGAGTAGCGGGGGTATTCGCGTTTTATCCTAATAAACAAATTACGACGGGCGAGGGCGGGGCGATTGTCACGGACGATGTGGAGCTGGCTCGCTTATGTCGTTCAATGCGTAATCAGGGTAGAAGCGAGGATGGGGGATGGTTATCCCACGAGCGGCTCGGCTTTAACTACCGTTTGCCTGAGATCAGTTGTGCGCTTGGAATTGTGCAATTGGAGCGCATCGAGGAAATCTTAAACCATCGGCAACGGATCGCAGAGATGTACAGTCTATTACTCAAAGAGGTTGAAGGAATTCATGTACCGTACATTGATCCAGCCACCACCAAAATGAGTTGGTTTGTGTATGTGCTTCGGCTCGCGGATAAATATTCTAGAAATGATCGTGATAAGGTGTTGCAGTATCTTCGCCGTCAAGGGATCGGTGTGAATAATTATTTCCCGCCGATTCATCTGCAGCCATTTTACCGTGAACGATTCGGATTTAAAGAGGGAGACTTTCCCATAACCGAAAATGTTGCGAGCAGAACAATTGCACTGCCATTCCATAACAATATCACCGCCGATGAATGCAAGATCGTGGTGAGACATCTAAGCGATGTGCTTCGAAAAATACCTCTCAATGTCGAGACATCTTGAACGGCTCACTTGTACATCTCTGTGCTGCACAGCCGTACATCTGACGAATTCCATCCTGCCACGAACGAAGCGGCAACATCTGTGCAATGAAGATGATCTTCATATCGATCGAATAATGGTCTGCGCCCTATCAGAATTTCTCCGCTGACATGATCAACGGGAAATCGATCCTGGCCATAGTTCCCGCCCGTGCTGGCTCGAAAGAGCTACCTGGGAAAAATCTCCTCCCCTTGTGTGGCAAGCCACTGTTAGCTTGGTCGGTCGAGTCGGCGCGACAGTCGAGGTATGTGGATGAAATTCTGGTGTCTACCGACAGTGAAGAGATAGCTGATATTGGAAGAAGATGGGGTGCTGCTGCGCCATTTCTGCGGCCGCCCGAGTTGGCCAGCGACACAGCCACGACATTTTCTGCAGTTGAGCATGCCCTGCGATACTATCGCGAACGCCTGCGTCGAGAGTTCGATCTCATTGCGCTTCTTGAACCTACCTCACCTCTTCGCGAGGACTCCGACATCGATTCCATGCTGGAGCGTCTCATGAGTGGTTGGGATCAGTTTGATTCCATTGTGAGCCTGGGTGAGGTGAGAGAGCATCCTTCCATCATGAAACGCCTGCAAGGGGCGGACATCAAACCCTACTCTTCGGAACTCTTCCAGACCACCAGGCGCCAGGACAACTCTCCCGCATACTTCCCCTATGGTGTCGCGTATATCGCGAAGACCAATAGCCTTCTGGAGGAAAAGAGTTTTTATACCAAGCGCTGCACGTATTTTGTAATTAAACGCTATCAGAACTACGAGATCGATGACCTCTATGATTTTATCTGTGTTGAGGCGGTAATGAGGCATGCATGGAAACTGCCCTAAAGGTTCTCGTCATTGGACTTGGCTCCATGGGCAAACGGCGTGTGCGAAATCTGAATGCGCTTGGCATGAAACATGTCGCAGGAGTGGATTCACGGGAGGATCGGCGCATCGAGGCCGAGCAGAAATACTCGGTGCCAACCTTCGCCTCGGCAGAAGAAGCGATCGATTCCTTCGGCCCATCGGCCTTGGTGATCTCAACACCTCCAGACCGTCATATGGACTATGCCTTCATCGGATTGCAACATAAGCTCCCTTGCTTTATCGAGGCCTCTGTCGGTGATGAAGGGAGAATATTGGAATTGCATGCGCTCACCGAGAAGGACGGGCCGATCATGGCACCTTCCTGTACCATGCGTTATTTCCCAGGGCCGCAGAAGGTCAAAGAATTGGTGCGTCAGGGAGTTATCGGTAAGGTCATCAATGTTAACTACCACACAGGTCAATACCTCAAAGATTGGCACCCGTGGGAGGCAATTGAGAATTACTATGTGTCTAAGCGTCAGACCGGTGGGTGTCGCGAGATTGTACCCTTTGAGTTGACTTGGTTGAACGATATTTTTGGCCATGCACAACCGGTGGCTTGTCTGCGCGATCGGGTCGGCGACTTGAGCGTGGATATCGACGACATCTACCATTTCTGGCTGCGTTACCCTGGGAACACGCTGGCCAGTGTGTCGGTCGAGGTGCTCTCCCGCCCCCAGGCCACGCGCGAGATGCGTATCCTCGGAACCGAAGGGCAGATTATATTCAGCGCTCATGAGAACGCGGTGCGCGTGTCGACTATCGCTGCGCCGGCGTGGATGCGGTACGATCTGAAGCGGGGCCGGACGGAAGGTGCCTCCATCAATCCCGAGGAGCCCTATATCGCGGAAATGCAAGACTTCCTGCGCGCAGTTGAGGAGGGGAATCCTTCCGCGTTCCCCAACTCGCTGCTCGACGACTATCAGGTGCTGGAGACCCTGAACGCGCTGGAGCGACAAGGTGTCTGACCCGATGAGCTATACGAAGAGACTGCAGAAAATCATCCCGGGCGGGGCCCACACCTATTCCCGTGGAGCCGACCAGTTTCCGGCGAATGCGCCACAGATACTTAGCCACGGTAAGGGAGCTTATGTCCATGACAGTAGAGGCGTACCGTACCTGGACTATGGTATGGCGCTTCGTGCGGTAGCCATCGGGTACGCCGAGGAGGAGATCGACGAAGCGGCAATCCGTGAAATCCGTAACGGCAATAACCTGACGCGTCCGTCTCTGATCGAGCTTGAGGCGGCAGAGCTACTTACCGGCTTGATAGATTCTGTCGACATGGTGAAATTTACAAAGAATGGTTCTACTTCAGTTTCTGCGGCGGTCAAGCTGGCCCGGGCCTATACCGGGCGTGAATTGATTGCTCGGTGTGCCGAGCACCCTTTTTTCTCCTTTGACGATTGGTTCATTGGTTCGACGCCGATGGCACGCGGTATCCCGGCATCCACTATCGCGCAGACGAAGTTATTTCGTTTTAATGATATTGGCTCCCTGGAAAGGCTATTTGAACAATATCCCGGCCAGATTGCTTGTGTTGTATCAGAGCCTGCGACTGTTTCCCATCCGCAGGAAGGCTTTCTAGCCCAAGTTCAAACACTCTGCCGGGATCAGGGGGCGATTATGATTTTGGATGAAATGATCACCGGCTTTCGTTGGCATTTGAAGGGAGCACAACACTATTACGGTGTGGAGCCGGACTTGTGCACTTTTGGCAAGGCAATGGCTAATGGCTTCTCGGTGTCCTGCGTCGCCGGAAGGCGGGATATCATGCAACTTGGATCCATCGAACTCACAGGGCAGGAGCGAGTGTTTCTTCTTTCCACGACTCACGGTGCAGAGATGTGCAGCTTGGGTGCTTTTGTGGCGGCGGTGAAATTTCTCAAGCGTGAGCCCGTGATCGATCATCTCTGGAAATATGGCCAAAGGCTCATCGACCTGATTAACGGACTGTCTCAGGAGTATGGCGTGGAGGCAAGCTTGCGCGCAGGAGGGGTTCCCTGCTCGCCCTATTACCTCACGCTCGACGCTCAGAGTAACCCTTCTCTCGCATTACGCGCTTTGTTCACACAAGAGATGGTGCGCAACGGTGTGCTGATGCCATGGATCGCGCTGAGCTTTCGCCACCGTGATGAGGAACTGGCTCTGACCGAGCGCGCCCTACGCGCCTCGCTGCCGATCTACCACAAAGCGATAGAGACGGGAGTGGAATCCTTGCTTGAAGGGCCTCCTCTCAAGCCGGTCTTTCGCAGGTTCAATTGACGACGTGATGAGTGGGATCACCAGACCTCTATTGACGACAAGCTTGTGGTAGTTACTGCGGCGCCGGCCTGCTGGGCCGATCATTCTGCCGAACCATCGTTGATCACGGTAGTGTGGTGGTAGTAGCTGACATAGATGAACAACTCGGGAAAAAGGTCGCGGATTCACTCGGCGAAAGCGGGCCGTCTATGTCCGGCTCGACATCAACGGGCTGGATTCAATCAACGATCTGATCGCTGTCGTGAGTAAGAAGTTTGGAAAGATCGACGCCCTTGTCAACAACGCCTATCCTCGTTCCCGCAACTATGGATGCAGATTCGAAGACGTGACACGGGAAGACTTTTGTGAGAACATCTCGATGCATCTCGGGGGATACTTTCTCGTATCACAGCAATTTGTGCGTTTCTTTCGTGGGCAGGGGTACGGCAACATTCTGAATATGGCGTCCATCTATGGCACACTGGCCCCGCGCTTCGAGACCTATCGGGACACGGCAATGACAATGCCTGTTGAATACGCGGTGATCAAGTCCGGTGTATTCCAGCTCACAAGATATCTTTCGAAGTATCTCAAGGGGGACAACATTCGAGTGAATGCGATTAGTCCGGGTGGTGTGGTGGATGCCCAGCCCGAGCCCTTCTTGAATGCGTATCAAACCTATTGCCTCAATAAAGGGATGCTTGAGCCGCGGGATGTTTGCGGGGCATTAGTATTCCTGCTTTCCGATCTGTCTCAATTTGTGAACGGTCATAATCTCGTTGTTGACGACGGATTTTCCCTTTAGGACTTCGCGGATCTAACGAGCGCAGTGTCCATAGGCAATCGTAGGCACGCCTTCCACACTTGCTTTTCCGCACGCACATGCGTGGTCAAGCGGATCTTCTAAGATCACCGTTCTCCTTGGGCGAAGGTGGGGTGGTGCTGCGACCCTTCGCCCGACGTAACCTGTACTCCCCAGAGTATCTACGATGGATGAACGACCCCCGTGTCACCCGCACCATCGGCCGCTTCGACTATCTTTTCCCTGTGAGTCAGGCCAAGCTGGTGGACTATTTCAACAGTATTGACACGGCCACATCGATATTTTTGGCTATTTATGCGAAGCGCACGCCGCGTGCGAGCAAGCGGTTCGTGGGAACATTCAAGATCTACGACATGGATCAGCTCGCACGTCGGGCGTCCATCGGGATTGTGGTCGGCGAGCCAGAGGCCTGGGGCCGCGGCATTGCCTCAGCCGCAATTCGTGCGGCCTGTCGTTTCATCTTCGATGAACTGGGATTCAGAAAGGTTACTGCTGGCTATCACGCGACGAATATCGGCATGCATCGAGCCTTTAAGAAAAACGGTTTTCTAGTAGAGGGGGTGCTTCGGGACCATCTGTACTTCGCAGGGAAAGTGGTTGACCACGTTTTAGTCTGTAAGTTTGGGAAGGGTAAAGTATGACATCCAAGCCGAGGTACTGCACCAACTGTCTGATGCCTTCCACGAGACCACGCATTACTTTTGACGAACGTGGTTGGTGTAATGCCTGCGCGTGGACTGAAGAAAAACGTCGTGCGGTGGATTGGGCAAGCAGAAAATCGCAACTCGTAGAATTCTGTGACAAGTACCGGTCACGTGAGGAAAGCTTTGACTGCATTGTTCCGGTCAGTGGGGGTAAAGATAGCTCGTATGTTGCCTATATGATGAAGCATGAGCTTGGCATGCATCCCCTGTGCATAAATATTATCCCGCCGCTCGAGTTTGACGTCGGGCGCCAAAACCTGGAGAACTTTATCAATGCGGGCTACGACTGTATGCGCATCGTTCCTAATCCACTCATCACCAAGCGGATCTCCAGCCGTACCTTAATTGACTACGGTCAGCCGTTGATGAGCTGGATTATTAATGTTCAGGTCGCGGTGTTCAAAATCGCGATTAACTTTAATATCCCACTGGTCATGTTTGGTGAGGAGGGAGAGACCGAATATGGTGGCTCATCCAAGCTGAAACATTCGCCGGTCTACGACGTGGAAGATAGTATTCGCCTCTATTTGAGCGGCGTCGATCCGCGGCAGTTCTTAAATGACTTCAGCGAGAAGGAGCTATATTGGTGGCTGTATCCACATGAACAGGAGTTTCGTGATGCCAATCTAGCCGTTGCTCACTGGTCATATTTCGAGGATTGGGATCCCTATCACCATTATCTGGTGTCCAAGGAAAGATGTGGTTTGAAGGAAAAAGAGATGGCGTCTGTGGGTACCTATAATAATTTTGCTCAGACTGACACCTGCCTATACGATCTGCACACATATCTGATGTACCTAAAGTTCGGCTTCGGACGATGCACCCAAGACGTGGGTATCGATATTCGTCGCGGCGCCATATCACGTGTGCAGGCAGTGCAACTCGTCAGGAAGTTCGACGGACACTATCCTGAGGAATTTATCGAAACATATCTTGATTTCTTTGGCATGACTCGGAAGGAATTAGACGCGGTTTTCAGCAAATGGGCCAATAAGGATCTTTTCGAGAAAAAAAATGGTCGATGGGTGCCCACCTTCGATATCGACTGACGAATTCGCAATTCTCACACATGCTTACGGTCGTTGACTATGGAATGGGCAATCTTCGATCCGTCCAGAACGCGGTGACCTATCTGGGCGGAAAGGTGCAAGTGAGTAAGGATCCGAGGGTGGTTGCTGGAAGCGACAAACTCATTCTTCCCGGAGTCGGATCCTTTCGGCAAGCGATGGAGAATATTCATG
>JBKJWE010000220.1:0-8314 GCA_046717045.1 Nitrospiraceae bacterium
GCAGCGGAGGCCTGCGCGGGCTCGACAAGAATCCCTCTGAAGAACGGATCGGGAGCGGGACGATGCTGGCGAAGGTCGATCCTTCTGCCAGCGCCGGCCGCCAGCTCGATGACGTGCGGGCGGAGCAAGCGGCCTCGACGGCTGCAGGCTTGCGTGACGTGTATTTCGGCTACGATAGCTGGACGATCTCAGAAGATGGTCGCCAAGCGCTCAGTCGCGATGCTGAATGGATGAAGAGCAATCCCAGCGCGCAGGTCAAAGTCGAAGGGCATTGTGACGAACGCGGAACGACCGCATATAATCTTGTGCTTGGTGAAAAGCGTGCCAAAGCGGTCCGTAATTATCTCGTCGAACTCGGAGTCAGCGCCAATCGGCTGGGGGTCGTGTCCTACGGGAAGGAGCGCCCGTCCTGCCAGGAACACTCGGAATCCTGTTATCAGCAAAATCGTCGGGGGCATCTCGCGGTGAAGGCCGGGAAATAGTCGGGCAGCGATTGGTGCGGCTCATGGGACGCGTGGGTTCATGGGCAAGGACGGGTAGTTGTTAGTCTAACCTAGGTGGTGTTGATGGAAAACCGTTACGGTGGCAGAGGAGTCTTGGCCTCAATCTGGGTCGGAGTCGCCCTCCTTACGGCCGGTTGTGTGGCGCAGCAAGCCGATCTCAAAAAGACCGAGCAGCAGCTACAGAGTCGGATCAAGCAATCCAACGACGAACTTCTGCAGACGCGCGCCAGGCAGAGCCAGGAAATTTCCGCACTCCGAGAACAAGAGTTGCCGCAATTGCGTGACCAGCTTGAGCGGGCGCAGCACCAGGCGCAGGACCTTCAAGGCAAACAGGAAGATCTGAAGCAACGTTCGGCGGTGCTCGAGCAGCAGACGAGAAAACTCGAACAACTGGCTGCCAAGATGGAAACTGAGAGCACGACCCGCCACACTCAGGTTCGGGAGAGCCTCAATGCGCAAGATGTGAAGAACAAGCAGGATCGCGATCAGCTCAGAATGGACGTAAACAGCCGCCTTGACGACGTGAACCGGCAGATGGAGATTTTGCGAAAAGAGATCATCGAGGCGGTGCAGAAGGGGAACAGCGGACTGGCTAAAAGTCTCGAGGTACGCCTGGAGGAACAGCATAAGGCGGTGGTAGAGAACCAGGCTCGGACCGAACAGTTGTCGACAAAGTTCGCGCAATTCAGTCAGTCCTTAACGGCGTTCAGAGAGTCGTTGACGGGTTTGGGCGAGCGGGTGGGTCAAGAGGAGCAGGCCCACAAGGCAACGGCCACCCACATCAATGAGATGGGCAAGTCTGTCACGGGGCATTTGGGCGAAGTCAACAAGAGCGTGGGCTCGGTGGCCCAGAAACTCGCCGCCCGCCTTGACGAGCAGGACCATCGGTTGGATGCCTTGGCCAAGACGATCGATCAAGTGGCGCAAGAGGCCCACCAACGCGCGGGCAACAATAAAGCAGGTCAACGTCCCGCGACCACGAAACCGCTGCAGCGTTCTGCTGCGCCCCTAGCCCCAGAGCAGCCTAGCGGGGAACAGGAAGCGGCGGCTTCGTCTGTCACGCAACCAGAGACGCGTCAAAGCGTGGTCTCCTCCGTGGCCCACGACGATTCCGACGAGGCACCTCCTGCACCTAGCCAACCCAAAGAGCGGTCCGACAAGCTTGAATATGAACGGTTGCTCGCGCTGTTCCGGGATGGCAATTTGGACGGTGCGCGGCAGGGGTTCGTCGCCTTCTTGCACAACTATCCGAATTCAGACCTGTCTCCCAACGCTCGTTACTGGTTGGGTGAGTCTCATTATGGCAAACACGACTACAAGCAGGCGATCGATTCCTATGATCGTGTGGAAAACGACTATCCGCAGAGCGAAAAAGTGCCTGCCGCGATCCTCAAGAAGGGTTATGCCTACCTGGCGTTGAAGGACAAGAAGCGTGCATCCTCGGCGTTCAAGCAAGTCGTCACGCTCTACCCCAGGAGTCCCGAGGCGGGCAAGGCGTCCGATAAACTATCCCAGTTGAAGGAGACGCGATAGCCGTGATGCCCGAGCGAATCATGTACGGAGGAATCGTGGCGGTGCTTGCGGGGAGCCTCCTGGTCATGTTCGGTTGCGCCAAGCATGCGGACTTCGTCGAAGTACGAGATTCACTGGCGACGGTATCGAAATCTCAAGATCAAGATCAAAAACGGTTGGATGCGTTGCAGCGCCGCATGGAGTCGGTCGAACGAGTAAAAGACGCCGAAACCGTCAGGCCAAGACTTGATGAGATCGCGGCGCGGTTGCAGAAGTTGGAGATTCGAATCGCCAGACTTGAAGAGGGTACGGGGGGCTCCCTGATGCCCAGGGCCGATGCGACTCCGTCAGAGCCGGTTCGGCCGCCCAAGCCCCCAAAGCCGGCCTCGCCCTCATCCGATGGCACGACGATCGTCCCCGGCGTGCCGGCGATGACGCCGACATCGGCCTTCAATCTGTCCTACAACGATTATCTCAACGGCAAATACGATCTTGCGGTCACAGGGTTCCAGCGCTTCGTGAAAGATTTTCCCGGCACGTCGCTGACCCCCAACGCGTACTACTGGTTGGGAGAGTCGTACTATCAGCAGAAGGACTACGTGCGCGCCATTCAGGCGTTCGAATACATCTCGACGGAATACCCGGGGAACGAGAAGGTGCCGGCTGCCTTGTTCAAGTTGGGTTTGGCGGCGGGAGAAACCGGAGATCTCGCGAAGTCGAAAAAACATCTCAGAAGAGTGATTGAAGAATTCCCCACATCAGACGAAGCCAAGCTGGCGAAGAATAAGTTGGCCGAAATCCGGTGACCCGTCTTCTGACGAGACGGCTTGGCCTGCGAATCTCGCTGCCGGTTTCCCCTGGAGTCTAGCCTCATGCCCGCCGCCAGTTGTTCCGCCAAGATCCACGTGTTGCCGGGCGACGTCGTCAGCCGCATTGCGGCCGGGGAGGTCATCGAGCGACCTGCCGCAGTCGTCAAAGAGCTCATCGAAAACAGTCTCGATGCGGGCAGCAGCCAGATCTCCATTGACGCGAAGGATGGTGGAGTGGCCTTGATCCGCGTCACCGACGACGGAGAAGGCATCTCTCGGGTCGATTTGAAGATGGCGTTCGAGCGGCATGCAACCAGCAAACTGTGCTCCGATCGGGATCTCCCATCCATTACGACGATGGGATTTCGTGGTGAAGCCCTGCCCAGTATCGCTTCCGTGTCCACCGTGGTGGTGACGACCGTGACGAGGCAGGAGGCGGTCGGATCGCAGCTCACGTTGGTGGGTGGGGTTGGACGAACCGTCGTCGATGCGCCTCCTGTGCCTGGCACCCGAATCGAAGTTTCCGATCTCTTTTTCAATCAGCCGGCCAGGAAAAAGTTTCTCAAATCGATCGCGACTGAATCGTCGCATATCAGCCATGTCGTGCAACAGGCGGCATTGGCCTGGCCCGTGGTGCATTTTCGGTTGACGCATAACGGGCAAGAGATTTTGAATTATCCGGCTGTGGAGTCCGAGCGGGATCGCATTCTGCAGGTGTACCGGCCCCTGTTCGTCGACAAGACGATTGATGTGCGCGGCCGGATTCCCGGCTTGTCGATCCACGGCGTCATGATCGATCCCGTCCATGCTCGTACCTCGCGAACGCCTCAAGACCTCTTCGTGAACCGACGTCCAATCCGTAGCACTCCCGTGTTTCACGCCGTGGCTGACGGGTATGGATCGTTCTTACCGAAAGGCCATCATCCGACATTCGTGCTGTTCGTGGACATCGACTCGGATCGGATCGACGTCAATGTGCATCCAACGAAGCGAGAAGTGCGTTTTGCCGAAACGGATTCGATTCATCAACTGGTGCGGCGGACGATTCGTCATGCGCTCGGAGGACCTGAGCAATCGATAACCCTTGGAACCACCTCAGCCTTGCGTCAACAGATCCCGTCTATGTCTGTGGAGGCAGTGCCGACTGGGGGGGCACCGACCGTTCCCGGTTCAACCTCCGCGCCGAAGCGGGGGTTTGACGGCGAAATCAACCAGCAGGCGCCGTTTTCCGGTTCCGTCGAGGGCAGTCAATTGACCTTGGCCCGCGAAGCCGCGGCTACTTATCACCCGGCGGCACAACCGGAGATCGTGCCGCTTGGGCAGATCCTCCGCCGATACCTGGTCGCGCACGTGGGCGAAGAATTACAAGTGATCGATCAGCATACCGCTCACGAGCGAGTGCTCTTCGAGCGGCTGTGGCGAGGATGGCAGAACCACGGGATTGCATCGCAACCGCTCTTGATTCCCGAGCCGATCGAACTGTCCGCCGCGCAGTCTACGCAGTTGCTTGCGCGGGCCGACGATCTGGAACAACTTGGGCTCTTACTCGAACCCTTCGGGACCACGGCGATCGCCATTCGGGGGGTGCCGGTCGGACTGGGACACATCGAGGCCACCCCGCTGGTGCAGGACCTGCTCGAGGATCTGACCGAATGGAACAGCGCCTCGTCACTGGATCGTCGGGTGCAGCCGGTGCTGGCATCCCTCGCCTGTCATGGGGCGGTGCGGGCCGGGCGAGCGATGGCGCTTCCTGAAATCACCCAACTCATCCTGGATTGGGCGCAGGAAGGGTTCGTCATGACTTGTCCTCACGGACGTCGAACCGCCTTTCGTCTGTCGATGGATGAACTCGACAAGCTTTTCGGACGGGTTGGATGGGCATGATGACGGCTCCGCTGGACGGCATTCGTTGTCTGTCAGAGCGACAGGTGCGCTTCAGCCCCGCCGTGGTACTCGTCGGTCCGACGGCCGTCGGGAAAAGCCGCATCGCCCTTGAGGTGGCCCATGCGTTCGAGACTGAGGTGCTGACGGCCGATTCCCGCCAAGTCTACCGTGGCATGGATGTGGGGACAGACAAGCCGACTGACGCGGATCGGCAGGGCGTCCCCCATCGACTGATCGATCTCGTCGATCCCGACCAGCCATTCAATACGGGGCAGTATCGAACGTACGCGACGAATGAAATTATTCGCCTCTATCGCGCTCGGCTGCTCCCCCTAATTGTCGGCGGAACAGGACTGTACGTGCGGACGTTGTTGCAGGGATTATGTGCCGCGCCGCCGGCCGATCAGACCATGCGTGCTGCGTTGAAGCGAGAGGCGAAGGAGCAGGGGCACGATCGCCTGTACGCCAGACTGGTGGCGGTCGATCCCCGCACAGCGGCGAGGCTGCATCCTCGCGACGAATCCAAAGTCATCCGTGCCTTAGAAGTACATAAGCTGTCAGGCCGCAGGATGTCAGAATTTCAAACCCAACATGGATTTGCCGAAAAGCCGTTTTCTTCATTGATCATCGGCTTGGAGCGCGCTCGGGCTTCGCTGTATCGACGCATTGAGGAGCGGATAGATTGGCAACTTACGCATGGATTGGTTGAGGAAACGAAGCAACTGTTGGCGCGAGGATATCAGCGCGAAGGCGCGGCAATGAAGGCGTTGGGCTATCGGCAGGTGGCGGCCTATTTGACGGGAGAGTACGACGAAGCGGAGATGATTCGGCGGTTCAAACGAGATACCAGGCATTTCGCCAAACGCCAGATGACGTGGTTTCGGAAAGAGCCGGGGATCAGGTGGCTCATGGTGGGTGAGTCGGAAACGCCTTCACAGACCGCCGCCCGCGTGATCGATCAGATCCATCGCTTTCTGGAGACACTCGAGGAATCGGCATGACCGGACAGAAAAGGGCCGTCAAGGCTGAGATCGGCATTATCGGCGGAAGCGGCCTCTACGACATCGAGGGGCTCCGTTCCGTAAAAGCGGTCTCGGTCCGGACGCCGTTCGGGGCGCCGTCCGATGCCGTCATGCTTGGCCAACTAGACGGAGTGCGCGTCGCCTTCCTCTCGCGCCACGGACGGGGACATCGGCTCAATCCCTCTGAAATCAACTACCGGGCCAATATCTATGCGCTCAAATCGCTCGGGGTCCGGCGCGTTATTTCGGTGAGCGCGGTCGGCAGTATGAAGGAAACGATCAAGCCGGGCGACGTAGTCATTCCCGACCAGTTCATCGATCTCACAAAGCGGCGCGCGTCGACGTTCTTCGAAGGAGGGATCGTCGCCCATGTCGGATTTGCGGAGCCGGTCTGTGCGTCGCTGACGGCCGCGCTCATGGCGTCGGCCCGTTCGGTCGGCGCGACGGCGCATCAGGGTGGTGTGTATCTCTGCATCGAAGGGCCGCAGTTTTCGACGAAAGGGGAATCCCGACTCTATCGTCAGTGGGGTGTCAGTGTGATCGGGATGACCAATTTGCCGGAAGCCAAGCTCGCGCGTGAAGCGGAACTTTGTTATGCCACGGTGGCCCTCGCGACCGATTACGATTGTTGGCACGAGACGGAGGAGACCGTGACTGTCGAGGCGATATTGGCTACGCTGCGTCAGAACGTGGCGCTTGCCAAGCGATTGCTGCGAGCGACAATGGGGTCGGTCTCAACCGCACTGACCTGTGGCTGCCAACAGGCGCTGCAAAATGCCATTATCACGGCGCCGGATCGGATACTCGCTGCGCGCCGCCGTCAGTTGGCCTTATTAATGGATCGGGCGCTCTCACGCAGGAAAGGAACTCGGTGATCCATGGGAAAGTTGTTGGTGGTCGGTTCGGTCGCGCTCGATACGGTGAAGACACCTTTCGGAGAGGTGAGCGACGCGCTCGGGGGCTCGGCGACCTACTTTTCGACTTCTGCCAGCTATTTTACGACGGTCGATCTGATCGCGGTGGTCGGGGAAGATTTTCCCTCGCAGCATGTGGCGTTTCTTAAGAGCCGCGGAATCGATTTGACGGGATTGGAGCGTCGGCCTGGATCCACGTTTCGTTGGAAGGGCGAGTACACGCACCAATTGAACGAAGCACACACGCTCGATACCAAACTGAACGTCTTTGAAACGTTCCGTCCGAAGATTCCCGAAAGCTATCGCGCGCCCAACGTCTTGTTTCTCGGTAACATCGATCCGGAGATTCAGCTGGATGTGCTGCAGAAGCTCCCGCGGCCTCCATTGGTCGCCTGCGACACGATGAATTTTTGGATCAACGGCAAACGTGAGGCGCTCTGGCGCGTACTCGAAAAAGTCGACGTGCTGATCATCAACGATGGCGAAGCCCGAGCCCTTGGCGAAGATTCGAATTTGGTCAAGGTGGCGCAGAAAATCCTGGCGCGAGGCCCCAGACATCTCATTATTAAACGCGGGGAGTATGGCGTTTTGATGTTCAATGAAAAACAGGTGTTCGGCGCTCCGGCCTTCCCTCTGGAGGATGTGCGCGATCCAACAGGCGCTGGCGATACCTTCGCGGGCGGCTTCCTGGGCTATCTTGCGGCGACCGGTAACCATTCGGCGGAGGCCTTCAGGCAAGCCATTGTCTTCGGAAGCGTCATGGCCTCATTTACCGTAGAAGCCTTTAGCCTTGACCGTTTGCGCATCCTAGATTACAAAGAGATTCAAGAACGTTTCCGGGCCTTCAAGCGATTGACCCATTTCGAGGACATCACGTGAACGCAGCGCATTCCATCGTCTATTCGCAACGTTGTGCCGCCCTTCTGCTGGCGTTGTCGCTCGGCTGGTCGGCCGGCTGTGCCACGTCGGAAGAGTCGGTTCAGAAATCGAAAGGGTTCTATCAGGAAGGTTTGGCAAGCCTCGATGGCGATCGGCAGAAGGCGTATGTATCCTTCCAGAAAGCAGTGCAGCAGGATCCCAAGAACAAAGAAGCCCGGTATGGGCTGGGCCATATTTTGGCCCAACAAGGGAAATTGCCGCAAGCCGAAGAAGAGTTTCGGGCTGCCGTGAAGATCGATGAGAATTATTCGGAGGCGCACACGTATTTGGGTCAGGTTCTCGCCAGCCAGGATCGTTGGAAGGATGCCATTGCATCGTTCCGTCTGGCGTTGAGCAATCCGCTCTACGCCACACCGGACCTTGCCCGATTCCATCTTGGCCGGGCTCTGGCTCACGAAGGCGATCATCAGGGAGCCATGGAGGCTTTTGAGGATGCGCTGGTGGTCAATCCCCCGAGCGTGCCTCCGGCCCTGTTGAATTTGGAATTGGGGCGGGCCTACTACAAGCTGGGTTTTGAGCGACGCTCGAAAGAGACGTTGACGAAAGTGACCACGCTCGATAAAGGCGGCGAATACGCCGCAGCTGCGAAAGAACTGCTGGCACGGCTGAAGCCGTAGAGAGACCGCTATGGAATCGATCGGTGAATTTTTCAAGCAGGTACGGGAAACCAAGGGATTGACCGTCGACGAGGTGGCCTCAAAGACGCGCATCCGGACGGACTTTGTGAAAGC
>JBKJWE010000221.1:0-4917 GCA_046717045.1 Nitrospiraceae bacterium
AAGTTCGGTATGGACGAACTCGAAACCTTTTCGCCCCGCGGCCTACCCGATAGCCAGGCACGTGAGCTGCTCGGAGAAACCGTGAGCGAACTGGTCGGCACCGGTCATTCACTTAAGACCGGCAGCCGATTTAGCCTCGCGCTGCTTGGCAAGACCATCCAGATCGCGAATTACCGAACAGCAGCTCCTGCCGGTCGAACCCTGAGTTTTCGCGAGATCCGAGTGGTTTCGTAATTCCCTCGTACTATTCAACACTTATCACCATAGGCCTTGCGTGCTAGGCCTTCCGGCCCGTTGACAAGGTTTCAAGCCGCACGGTACAAAAATACAGACGATTGTGTCAGAGGCAGGACTAAACCCAGTGAAGGAGGCAAGCAGATGAGCGACGTAGCAGCAGAAATCAAGGTGGGCGATACCGCACCGGACTTTAACTTAAAGGATCAAGACCAGAAGGACGTGAAGCTGAGCGAGTTTCGAGGGAAAAAGAACGTGGTGCTCGCGTTCTATCCGCTGGACTGGAGCCCGGTCTGCACGGGGGAGAACAAGTGTCTGACCGATGACTTCCCCAAATTCCAGTCGGCCAACGCGGAACTCTTCGGCGTCAGCTGCGACAGCTTCTTTTCGCATAAGGCCTGGGCGGACTCCATGGATCTCAAGCACCGCCTGTTGTCGGACGTGCATCGGACCACGGCAAAGGCCTATGGCCTCTACTTCGAGCCGTTGAACTGCTCCAAGCGCGCAACCGTCATTGTCGATAAGAACGGCAAGGTCGCCTACGCGAAGGTGCAGGAGATCAAGGTGGCGCGAGATGACAAGGACATCCTCGCGGCCCTGGCGAAGCTGAGCTAATAATTAGTCCTGAGTTCTGGGCGCTGAGGGCCGAGGTTTCGGCTGACTCAGCACCCAGTTCTCAGCACTCTGCACTTTACTATGGCCGGTACCGTCGAAGACGTCAGAGACGAGAACTACAAGGAGTTCACCGATGCGCCGGCGGCCATCGTGGCCTATGGTTTGGCGACCTGCGAGCCCTGCAAGACCTACGACCCCATCCTCGAAGAAACGGCCGCCAAGTTCCCCCAGATCAAAGTCGGCAAGGCCAAGATGCATGTGCCAGGCCGCTGCCGCGAGATTAAGAAAGCCCACACATTTGAGACCTATCCGACCACCCATTTCTTTGCGAACGGCAAGCTGCTGCTGACGCGCGAAGGGGTGGTGGAGCCGGCCGAACTCGCCGCGCTTATTTCGGATCACTTACTGAAGTAGTTAGAGATGACTCTCAGAGCGGTGCGTGCGAGGCTCAGCCGCTTCCTCTGCCTCACGGGACACCCTTCGATCGAACTCTGGCCGAGCCCCTAACGGTCGCTCTGGAGGTGAGGAAGGGAGAGGCCGCAGGCCCCCTGCTCAGAGGAACTCGTTCAGGAGCAGAAGGCTATTTCGCCGGTCTGGGCTTGGAACAATGCTCGTGCTGGATGAGCCAGGCTGAGCCTTCTTTTCGGAGTATGCTGGTGCAGAGGCCACGGTCTTCGGCTTGGATTTTGCCGTCGCTGACCAGTTTGAAGACATAGTCATAGGTCGCCCAGGCCAGCGGTCCTGAAACCCGAACGTTGATGCCGAAGACCTCGCCGAGAAAACGAAGAGGGCTTCCCTTATCGAGTTCCGTCCCATAATCCTCCAGCCATTTCTGAATCGTCTCTACCGTTTCCGCTTCACCATCCTGCACCCCGACATAATCCTTGGCATACATGTTCAGGACCGACTGGGTATCTCTGGTTCGCGAAAATTCACTCGTCACCTTCGAGGTCTCGATGAGGAGGGCATGAATGGCATCTTCGTCTTGACCGGCCCATGCGGGAGGCCCAGTGAAGGCAAGCGTGATCGCTATCATGCCTTGAACAAGTCTTGTCGTCATAGGCACCTCGAATTGAGGAGATGGGTGAGAAGAGGACGGATTATCCGGTGTACTCGAAGACCAGGTCGCGCGTTTGGACAAGGCGTATTCGTTCGAGCTTGCCGCCTTTGATGGAAGAGACGAGACGGTCCCACACCGCCTTAGCAAGTGTTTCACCGCTGACTAATTGAGCACCGAGGACCTGCTGAAGATTCTGCCGGTCGAATACCTTCACCACCTTCTCGTGCACCAACTGGTCCAGCGCGCCGATGTCGGTGACCATGCCGGTAACCGGATCGATTACACCATGCACGGTGACAAAGCAGTCCCACAGATGACCTTGATTGCCCTCCTGCACCGCCGTGAAGGAGTAGCGCCGCGTGACACTGGCTGCGTCGAGTCCACCAGCCGCCGTTACGTCGGCATAGAGGTCTTCATCTTCATACAGCCTGACCCCCTCCAATCGTCCGATGTCTCGTTGGTGCTCCAGTTTGGTCCAGAGAAGCCGCGCGATATTTTCCGATGTCGGGATGCGATCCTTGAAATAGGACATATCGAGATTGAAATGTTTGTGGTCGAACTCTTCGAGGACGTGCACAAGCACGCGCTTGAGATCGAAGAGATTCACGACCATCCCGGTGTGCGGATCGACCTCGCCGGCGACCGTCACTTCCAGCATGTAATTATGCCCATGACCAGGCTCGTTATAGCAGGGCCCAAACACCGCGCGGTTCTTGGCCTCGTCCCACTCGGGCTTGTGATAACGATGGGCGGCGGCGAACTCGATTCTCTTTGTCAGCAAAACCGACGGCATCTATTTGCCCTCATTCCCCTGTCCCATCCTCAGCACTCGGTCCTCAGCACTCAGGACTGCTGTAAATCCGCCAACCATTCTTGCCGCATCTCCCAAGGCACCATCGTCGCTTCATGATACGTCGCATGGTCCACGGAGAGGGTCACGGGTATGTCCCGACGGCTCAGCGCCGCGATCATCGAAGCCGGTGGTGCGAAACGCACGAAATGGACGGCGCTGATCTTGGTCTCATGACTGTGGCCGCCTTCGAAGTCACCGAATGCCTTGTCAGTCCCAGCGCGAATCGCGACTTTCTGCCCGTGGTCGAGCCCCATAAACAGATCCAGCCACTCCTTCATCTTGTCCTGGTCGGTAATCTCAATCAACAGGGTGGCGCTCAACGCACCGGCCGCCGGCATCAGTGCATTGTACACATCCAATTCTTCCTGGAGCTTTAGAGGCTCGACAATGTGTTCGACCCTGGCCATCTCTTGGATTTGAAACAGCAGCGTCTCTCGATTCTCGAAGACTACGGTGATGAGAGGACCGATCGCAATTCGTCGCCGTCGCTTCAGTTCGATGATCCGCGCCCGAAACGCCTCTCGTTGCCGTTCATAGTCGGCCGTAGACAGGACATCGGCTTGGGTGAGCATCGTCATGAGGGCAATCCATAGGCATCGCGGACGATCTGAATGGGATGCTTCGCCGCCTTCCCGCCCACAAGTGCGGAAGCTCCCGCTTGATCAAGCTGTAGGCCAGCTAGAGGACAATCCGATGCGACCACATCGGCCGGAGACTGCTCGATGGCTCGCACGGCTTTCTTGGCGATCGTCATCGAGAGCGGAAAGAACTCGGTCTTGGCCGACCAGGCTCCGTCATGACCGGAACATTTCTCGATGACCTCGACCTGGGCCCCTGCCGCTTCCATCAGCTCTTTCGACTTGAAACCGATGTTTTGGTCTCGCAGATGACAGGGAATCTGGTAGGCCACACGGCCGGGTTTGCTCTGAAAGTCCGTCGCCAAAGCTCCATCTCGCTTCAGCTTCATGAGATATTCACAGATATCAAACGTTCGCTCAGCCACTTTTTTCACTTCATTGCCGCCGACCAGTTCAGAATACTCGCGCTTCCACATCAAGCTGCAACTCGCCACCGGCACCACGACGTCAAAGCCCTTTTCGACCCAGGGCAGGAACGAAGCCACATTCGCCGTAGCCGCCTGTTGAATCGCCGCCATATCCCCGATATCGAACGACGGCATGCCGCAACAGCGCTGGTCGGGCACCACGACATGCACACCGTTCTTTTCCAACACCTGGATCGTGGCCTTCCCCACATCCGTGGCTTGGTAGTTCACGAGACAACTGCCGAACAGCGCCACCTTCTTCGTAACAGATGCCGAAACCTTCGCCCCTCCTCGTTTTGCCCACCAACGCGAGAACGTCTCCGACGAGAAGGCCAAGACCTGCCGATCGCGATGGACGCCGGCAATGGATTCACCGATGGCACGAAGCCATGCGACGCCCAATACCCAATTCACCAGCGGCGCCAGCCGGCTGCCGAGCGCCCCCATGAGATCGGTCTTGATCAGCAACCGATCCCGCCAGGAGACGCCCCTTGTCGCTGCCAGGTGCTTCTTCCAGGCGATCATGAGTCGCGGAAAATCCAAGACATATTGGTGCGGAGGGGTATAGGGACAGTGGTTGTAACAGAGTTTGCAGTAGTAGCACTCGTCGGCGGTCTTGTGGTAGTCGACGGGGGTCAGTTTCGCAACGTGGCCCTCGTATCTATCGATGCTGTCGAGGAGCGTGTTAAACGAGGGACACAGGTTGAAGCAGCGCCGGCAGCCGTCGCAGATTTCGTAGATCCGCTGCGTTTCTTTGTGCAGGTGCGCGGGATCGATCGGATTGATAAGCGCGAGACCGTTCACGAACCCATTGTCTCCTGTTGCAGCGCGCGAATACAAGATTGGAAAGCAGAAAGGGTGGGGCGGGTTCTCCCCGGCCCACCCTTCGTCATCTTGCCGCAGCGCGAGGCGATCCTACACTTGCTTCAAAGTTTCAAGCCCCTTGGTGAAACGATTCGCGTGGGAACGCTCGGCCTTGGCCAACGTCTCGAACCACTCGGCCAACTCAGGGAAACCCTCGTCTCGCGCGGTCTTGGCCATCCCAGGGTACATCTGCGTATACTCGTAAGTCTCGCCTTCGATCGCCGACTTGAGATTGGCTTCTGTATT
>JBKJWE010000222.1:0-2788 GCA_046717045.1 Nitrospiraceae bacterium
CCGTCGAAGAGGTCATGCGAGTGACCGGTCTTCCACATGGCGATGCCGCCCGCGCCAAACAGCGAGAGTACGACGAACCCTACGTGCTCGAAGGCCCGCCGGCGCTGGTCGAAGAAGTGTGCCGGCAGATCGTGACGCGGGGATTACGTTGGACGAAAGGGGGACGATTCTTCCATCTCACGGGAGAGAACGATAAAGGGCAGGCGGCCACCGTCTTGCTCCGCTGCTATCACCGTCAACAACAGATGCAGGGACGGCTCGAACGGATTGAAACCGTCGGGATCGGCGACAGCGTCAACGATGCTCCGCTTCTCGCCGTCGTGGATTACCCGATTCTCGTGCAGAAGTCCGACGGATCCTACGACCCCGACATCCATGTGCCGGGCATGATTCGAGCGCTTGGCATCGGACCGGTGGGGTGGAATGCGGCAATCCTCGCTCTGTTAGAGGAGATCCTCTGACAAGCCGGCGACAGGGCGCAATCGATTGCGCATCCGGTCAACCCGGTTTCTTCGAGGCAAACACGGTCGCGTCGCACGAGAGATACTTGAGCTGCTTCACCGGACTCAGGATAACCTCCCGCGCGGATTCCACATAGACGAATTCTTGATCATCGGAGAGATTATGGCGAATCGCGTCCTTCACCACTAACTCTTGATTGTCGGTAAACACCGCCTTTACCCAATATTGCACAGCCATACTCCTCCCCTTATGCTCTTACGACATCAGGCCCAGTTCGCTCGATCGCACCGAGGCCGCTTCAACGGCCGACATAACGGTGGCGCGGAAACGTCCCTGCTCCAGCGCATGTAATCCCGCGACCGTGGCGCCCCCCGGCGAAGCGACCCGATCCTTCAAGATCGCCGGATGCACATGGGAGTCGACCACCAACCGCGCCGCCCCTGCCACCGTCTGGGCGGCCAATAATTGGGCCGTCTCGCGGGGCAGCCCCATCTTCACTCCGCCGTCGGCTAAGGCTTCGATCATGACGTAGACATACGCCGGCCCGCTTCCGCTCAACCCCGTGACGACATCCATATGGCGCTCAGCCACCTCGACGACCTTCCCAACCGGCGCGAACAGGGCCTGCGCGGTCGCCGCGTCCTCCGGCGACAGACCGGCCTCATAGGCCAGCGCCGTCACGCCCTCTCGAATTATCGAAGGCATATTCGGCATGGCTCGAACGATGCGCGTCGATCCAGCCAGATGACGGGCGATGCGCGAGATCGTATAGCCAGCCGCAACCGATACGACCAACTGCGACGCCTTCACCACCGACGCAATCTCAGTCAGCACCTCGTCCAAGACTTGTGGGTCGACGGCCAGCACGATCATCTGGGCGCCGAGGACCGCTTCTCGATTCGACCTCGCCGTCCGTATCCCATAGGTCCGCTTGAAGTAATCCAGGCGGGAGGGCAAGACATCGGAGGCGACGACCTGAGCCTCCCGCACCAGATTTCCATGCAACAGGCCGGCAACCATCGCTTCGGCCATGTTCCCCGCGCCGATGAAGGCTATCTGCAAATCCGCAAGCATGGCGCGATTATACTGTCGGCCTCCCGATTCCTTCAACTTGCAACTTGCCGTCCTCACATGCTCTTCGGTACAGTGATAGCAGGCTTTATTTCTTACATCAGAACCATTTTTACCGGATGACCGGCACATGGAGGCACTCATGAAGCAGGTGGCACGATGGAGTATGGTGCTCGTGATACTGTTGGCCTCAAGCAGCTGGGCTCGCCAAGAATCCTACACGCCAGAACAGAAAGCCAAGCTCGAAAAAATCGATCGGGTGTTGGTGGAGGTCATCGCGCTTTCAGACAAGGGACCCATCGATCCTGCAGGGCTCAACGACGTGGTCATCAAGCGAATGAAAGAGTTCAACCATACGGTGCTGACTGATCCTGCCCAGCCGCATGATGTCGTCTTGAAGGTAAAATGCGAACAACAAAAGACCTGGGAAGGAACCACGAACATGGGAAGCGATGCGGACCTGCCCGATTCGCCGTCTCGCTTGTGGAAAGGGCCGGCTTGCCAGCTAGCGTATGTTCTGGATGGGAAGAAAACGGGCTGGCGTAAGGAGGTCAGAACGGACTTCGCGGACGCCCAGCAGGCGGCCGAAGCCGCGAAGGCCGACGATCCGACCGCGTATACCATGGACAAGCTTAGAGAACGGCTGGAAACCTATGACTTCCCCGCACTCATCACGGCCGAATGGGGCCAGGAAGACCGCCTCTTCAAGCTGTACGATGATCCGGCTACGCTGCCGGCTCGTAAGGTCAAGGTGATCGAATTGTTCGGGCATCTCTTTTCGACAAAGGCCGTGCCTCGCCTCCTGGCTGGACTGAAAGGGAATGATGTGGAGATGGCAAAGGCCTCTGCGCTCGCGTTGGGCAACATCGGCCAGAAGGACACTATTCCCACGTTGATCCAGACTATGAAGAACGGCAGGCCCGAGTTGCGTCCGTCGGCAGCCAAAGCGCTGGGAGTGCTCGGCGCGCTGCACGGGGATTTCACGATCGTAGATCCCCTGATGGACACGCTCAAAACGGACGACGTTGCGCTGAAGACCGAAGTCGCGTGGGCCCTGGGAAAACTCCCGGATCGCCGAGCCTATGATCCCTTGTTCACTCTGCAGAAGTCGCTCTACCACCTCCGAGAGAATGACGCCGATCCTAAGCTCGTGAAACTGAAGGAAGCCGTCAACTGGAGCATCAAGCAAATCGACACGTGGGAATATCTGCAGTAAGCTCGCCTACATCATGACGACCCGTGCGTTCGCCGAAAC
>JBKJWE010000223.1:0-3561 GCA_046717045.1 Nitrospiraceae bacterium
CTTGTTTCTCGATGCAGCTGATCCTCGCGTCCACCTCGCCCCGCCGGCGCGAACTCCTCGCACTGCTTCAGATCCCCTTTGACGTTCGGACGCCCCTGTTCGAAGAACAGGTCAAGCCCGGCCGGTCTGCTGTTGAGCAGGTGAAGGAGTTTGCGCTGGGCAAGGTCCGCTCGGTGGCTCGGCATGAACCTGACGCGATCGTCCTGGGGAGCGACACCATCATCGAACTCGATGGCGATGTGTTAGGGAAACCGGTGGATCTTGCTGATGCTCGTGCGATGCTGCAGCGAATGGCAGGCCGGGACCATGCGGTCCACACGGCTGTGGCCCTCATCTATCCTCCCCAACAACTCGAGCGAGTCGAGCTATCGACAGCCGTCGTTCGGATGAAACCCTTCGATGCAGAGGCGCATACGCGCTATCTGGCGACGACGGAAAGTCTGGGCAAAGCCGGCGCCTATTCGATCCAGGGAGAGGGTGGTATGTTGGTCGATTCTCTTTGTGGGGACTTTCCGACTGTGGTCGGGCTGCCGCTCCGCATCGTCGCGGCGCTTCTCACTCAATCCGGCATGGGGATTCCCATCGATCTTGCGGGGCTGTATGAGGGAAAACCCTATCCCAATTGGGCCAGGTTTTCGGACTAATTGAAAAGGGTCGGAGCATCCCGTACAATGCGCACATTCATTGGTCTTTCTATCTACGGGAGGCGGTATGACGGTCAAGATGGTGGGTCTGCTCACTGGGGTGGCGCTGGTTCTGTGTAGCCTGTCGATTGTACCCTCGGTCTCAGCGATCGATGTGAAATTGTCGGCGGACGATGCGCAGAAGGCGCTCGAAGCCGGTCGTGCACCGATGGACAAGGCCAATACGCCCGAAGACGTGAAGAAAGTCCTCCAGCAGGCGTCGCTTGTCACCCGAGTCGGGTCCGATCCCGAAAAAGATTCCTGCGGAGCCAGTGCGATTCTTCGAACCAAACGCTATCGGTTGGAAGCGTTTGGCCGTCAAGAAGCGGCTGAAACCAAGAAAAAGAAGTCCGAGGTCCGCATGCCGGATGAGTTCATCAAGAAAGTGATGGACATGCCGAACATGGAAGTGGAAGTACAGCTCTGCGGTGACGACGAATACTTCGCCGAAGGGGCGCAGGTCGCCTTCCAGCAGGGCAGCAAGAACATCAAGCCGGTGGATATAAGCCCGGCCGAGCGAGGGCGCAAGAACGAGGGCGCGGGGCCTGCTTATCGGTCCCGATTCACCGCGCGGTTTGCCTACGAGAGTTTCGATCCCAACGCCAAGACCAAAGTGATCGTCTTTTTCCCCGACGGGAAGATGAGCGAGATCGACGCCGACTTTTCGAAGGTCAGATAAGTCCCCTTCACCATTCCGTTCAGGATCAGCCTGCGGACTGGCCTCGTCCGTGATATACGCGAATGAATCCGCTTGGTCTTCCGCCTCGGTCACAAACTCCCACGATCATCAAGCGCACTGTTACGAAGCTTTCGCCCATCAGACCGATCCCTGCGGGACCTGTCCGGCAATCAAAGTCTTCCAAGCCCCGGATGTTGGCGCTGTATCCTGTGCCAGCGGCGGCGCCCTTCATGACTGGCCGAACGCGGGAGGCCGGCGGATGTGTCATATTGATGTGGCATCGGCAGGATACGATTCAAGAACGAGACACAGGAGGCCCTCATGAATCTCCAAGTGGCCTATCACGGAGGCACGCGCTACGACATTATGAGCGGCAGGCACCGGGTTGTGACGGATCAGCGGGTTGAAGATGGAGGACATGACGCGGGGATGAGTCCAGTCGAACTCTTTGTCGGCTCGTTGGCGGGCTGTGTCGGCTACTTTGTCGGACGATTCTGCGAGCGGCACAACATTCCGCGGGAGGGGTTGACGGTGGAGGCGGAATGGGAGACGGCTGAGGGGCCGCACCGAATTGGAAAGATCCATCTGGCGATTCATCTGCCGCATCGGTTGACGCCGGAGCAGAAAGAACGATTGTTAAAAGTGGCCCATGA
This sequence comes from Nitrospiraceae bacterium, assembly GCA_046717045.1. Taxonomy (GTDB): domain Bacteria; phylum Nitrospirota; class Nitrospiria; order Nitrospirales; family Nitrospiraceae; genus JBKJWE01. The sequence goes on from JBKJWE010000223.1 coordinate 2,016, forward strand.
CTGCACGGTGCATCAGTCCGTTGTGATTCCGCCGACCGTGGCCATTCACTTGAATCCGCATGCAGCGGCAACGGGGCATCTATGAGCAGCGAGGCCGCGGTATCCCGCCGGATGCTCGCGACGCGATGGCTTCAGGGGCTTGGCTTGCTGGCAGCATGGAGGAGTCTCGCACCGGCACGAGCGGAACAGGTGGCAGGAAACGAAAGCGGCCCTCTCACCGCCCGGGTGATGCGTCCCTACGATGCGGAGACGCCGGTTCAGGAGTTCACATCGTATCTGACTCCCATCCATCGATTGTTCGTCAGGAGTCATTTTGGCCCGCCGCCGATCGAGATGATCACAGAGCCTCAGTGGAAGCTCCATGTCGGTGGAGCGGCGGAGCGATCGCAGTTCTTTTCCTTGAAGGCGCTCCGCGAGTTCGAACCGGTGACGATCACTGCGGTGCTGCAATGCAGCGGGAACGGCCGCGCCTTCCATCGTCCCAAAGTGCCGGGGGTGCAATGGGAGCGCGGGGCGATCGGGAACGTCCAGTGGACGGGCGTACGGCTCCGCGATGTGCTGGGAGCGGGTGGGGTGCGTGATAGCGCCAAGCATGTACAGTTTCAAGGGGCAGATCGACCGGTGGCGGCTGCAGTCCCGCTTTTCATACGCAGCATTCCGCTTAAGAAGGCGCTGCATTCGGACACGATCCTCGCCTATGAGATGAATGGCCATCCCTTGCCGCTCTTACATGGGGCGCCGCTCAGAGTAATTACGCCGGGATGGATGGCGGAGTCCTGCATCAAGTGGCTGACCGACATCGTGGTGCGTGAGGACGAATCGAAGGGCTATTACATGCAAACGGCCTATCGCATTCCTGCGCAGCCGATGGCCCCCGGTGCGTTGCCGAACGGACAGGCGATGTTGCCGGTGGAAGCGATGGTCGTGAAGTCGCTCATTGCCTCGCCGCAAGAGGGTCGGATGATCGGGTCTGGCCCCGTCACCATTCAGGGTGTGGCGTGGAGCGGAGAGGTTCCGGTGACGAGGGTAGAGGTGTCGTTCGACGAAGGCAAATCATGGGAAGCAGCGCGGTTAGTCGGTGAAGATCAGCCCTATGGCTGGCGGCAGTGGCAATTTGTCTGGAGGCCGAAGGCAGCCGGCTCAGCCACCATCTTCTGTCGGGCGACGGACGGCAACGGAGAGACTCAACCGGAAACCACTCCATGGAACCCGAGTGGGTTTCTGTGGAATGGGTGGGATCGTATTCACGTGACGGTGACTGCATGAAGAATCTCAGACGGACGGTGCTGGCGTGTGTCGTGCTTGGTTGTCTTGGGTGGGCTGCGGTGAAGGCCGCTCAGGATGAAGATCTAGCCTCTATCAGTACGGCCCTCGCGCCTCGAGCGGAAGGATTGATTCTGGCACGTTGTTCTGGTTGCCACAGTCCCGATCTGATCTACCAGCAACGTTTGCCCACGGATCGGTGGAATGGCTCCGTCGAAAAGCTGATGCAGTGGGGAGCCGAACTCTCCAAGGACGAAGCCCATCTGCTCACACGGTATCTCGC
>JBKJWE010000224.1:0-3236 GCA_046717045.1 Nitrospiraceae bacterium
GTCGAAGGCGCGCCGCACCTCAAAACCGAGCATCTGCCGATCTTTGACTGCGCGAATCGCTGCGGTCGAATCGGTCAGCGTTACATCCCGGTCGACGCGCATATCCGTATGATGGCCGCCGCACAGCCGTTCATCAGCGGCGCGATCAGCAAGACTATCAACATGCCGGCCGACGCGACGGTCGAAGACGTCAAGGACGCGTATCTCTTCGCGTGGAAAAGCATGGTGAAGGCCGTTGCACTGTACCGCGACGGCTCCAAGTTGAGCCAGCCCTTGTCGGCCTCCACGGATAGCGGCAAGACGGTCGACGCCGCGACGGAAATCTTGTCCGTCGCGGAAAAAATCACCGAACGTGTGTTGGTTCGCTATTTGGCCAAGCGCCGCCCGCTGCCGACAAGGCGCAATGGGTATACGCAAAAGGCGGCGATCGGAGGCCATAAGCTGTATCTTCGAACCGGAGAGTATGAAGACGGAACCGTCGGGGAAATTTTCCTGGACATGCATAAGGAAGGCGCGGCGTTCCGGAGCTTGATGAACTGCTTCGCGATCGCCATTTCTCTCGGCCTGCAGCATGGTGTGCCGCTGGAAGAATTTGTCGAAGCTTTTGTCTTTACCCGCTTCGAACCGAACGGACCCGTCAAGCTGAACGATCGGATCAAAATGTCCACCTCAATCATCGACTATATCTTCCGAGAATTGGCGGTGACCTATCTGGATCGCTACGACCTGGCTCAGGTCAAAGAAGAAGACTTGCGAATGGACTCCGTGAAGGTGGACGAGCCGGATCCGGAATGTTCCGACGAGGAAGCCAATCCCGAAACGCTGGCGTCGGCGGCGATCAGCACGGAGATCTTTCCTTCCAGGCGAGGGTTCGTTCCTCGACACAAAGGCAACGGACAGGGGAATGGGAATGGCACTGTGGCGCACAAGGTTGAGCTGACACGAGAAACACTGACGCTGACGGCCGTGCAGGTAGCCCGCCAGAAGGGCTACGAAGGCGATCCTTGCACGGAGTGTAAACAGTTCACCATGGTGCGGAATGGTACCTGTCTGAAGTGTGAAACCTGTGGGACGACCAGCGGCTGCTCTTAGCGGCGTGGGTACTATGAGTACAACACTGCGCGAACAGGGGATTGCCACCGTTCACGATCAGGTCGTCAGCCTGGTGGCGCAACGGTGGGGCAAGGCTTTTCATTGCAAGGTCACCATTCACACCGATCTCGAACAGAACCCCTGGGCAGGTCCCGACCAGCAATGCGATATTGTTGGATGGTATGTGAGCTCAGGCGGAAATACGATGGAGTGGATGGCCGAGGTGGAAACGGCGGCCTCGCTTGCGGATACTCAGACCGTAGCACACTGGAAACGAGCCGTCGTGCGAGGCGTCCCCTTCTACCTGCTCGTGCCTCGCGGCTTCAAGGACGCAGCTCAGAAGTTATCGGAAGACGCATCCGTTGTCTTCAGTTGCATATACGAATACACCTTTCTGAACGACGTGTGCCACGTGCTCTAAAGCACCGAGGTTTGTTTATTCATTTGTCATGGAGTAGGCCCGATGCCCACAACGATCCAGCTCGTCATCAGCGGACAAAGTAAGCCCGGTGTCATGGCGCAAGTCGCTCAAGTCTTGGGGGAGGCCGGGGTGAATATCAAGGCGTTTTCGGCGCCGGAGGTGACGGGGACGGGAAAGCTTCGACTGTTGGTGGCGGACCTCGATGGCGCTCGTGCTGCGCTGAAGGCTGCGAAGATCAAGTTTGTCGAAGAAACCGCACTCCTGTTGAGTCTTGAAAATAAGCCTGGCGCCATGAAGGAAGTTGCAGATCTCCTCACGAAGTCCAGGATCAATATCAAGTGCGGCTACTGTACACCTTCACGAGAGGGCAAGCGGGCCATCGTTGTTCTCACTGTCTCCAATACCGACAAAGCGCTCGCCGTCCTCCGCGATCAGTCCCTCGACGAATTCTGACCATGCAAAAGAGATCTGGAGCGGCCTGGCCAAGCACGCTGCTTCTTCTCTCGGCTTTTACCTGGCTCCTGCTCCTTAGCGCCTGCGGGGGCCTTCAGCAGCGGCCTCCTAATTTCCCCGGCTATCCTGTCGGGTTCGTCGAGAGGGGCATGGCTTCTTGGTATGGCCCCGGGTTTCATGGCAATAAGACAGCCAACGGCGAACGGTACGACATGCACCAGTTGACCGCTGCCCATCGAACGTTGCCCCTAGGGTCGATCGCCGTCGTTCGGTCCATCAGCACGGGTCGTCAGGTCACTGTGCGAGTGAATGATCGCGGCCCATTTGCCAGAGGTCGCATTCTAGACCTGTCACTGGCCGGTGCCCAAGCCCTTGGGATGACAGGTCCGGGAACAGATCAAATTGAGCTGCGAGTAGTCGGCTTTCAAGGACGTCGAACCGATATGGGATTCCTCCGGGTTCAGGTCGGCTCATTTGCCGACCAGCAAAACGCCCTGAATCTCCTTGATCGGGTCAAACAAACCTATCCCGCGGGACGAATTCAAACCGTCGATATGCCTGAGGGAAGGCGGTATCGGGTCCAGGTGGGGCAATTCACGACCGAGGAACAGGCAGAAGCCGCCGCTTCCCGGCTTGAATCCGCTCTCTCGATTCAGTCTTTTGTCTTTCGTGACGATACATAAGGGTTTTAGGCAAGAAGCGCGATTTTCGTGTGATTCTGCGAAGATGCAATGCAACCATTTGATTTTATGGTAAGATTTATCGATATGCTTGCTGAGTGCTCAGTGCTGTGGTAAATGTACAGTCCGATGGATACAGGTCCGATAGGCCCCTATCAGATCCCTCTATTCCCCCGACCTTCACCCTGCCGACCTACGGTCCCAGAGCATAGAGCTCTGGCCTTCCGGCAGTCCTGGCTGAACAACGTGGTCGGTCGTCCATAATAAGCGAGACCCATGGATATCCTCATCCTTTTAGGACTTATTATTCTTTCGGCCGTCATTTCGACGGCTGAGATCGGCTTCTTCTCAGTTAACGAGACAAAGCTGCGGGCGCTGGCTCAGAACCACAATAAGCGCGCCAAGATGGCACTCCATCTTCGCAGCGACCCCCAGCGCTTGCTCTCGACGATTCTGGTCGGCGACCGACTCATCGGGACCGCTACGCCTATGTATGCAACCTTTCTCACGCTCAATAAGTATGGCGCCGAACGGACTTTCTTTGACGACACTGTGGCCGTGATGGTCGGCTTACTGACGTTTGTCTTGCT
>JBKJWE010000225.1:0-3558 GCA_046717045.1 Nitrospiraceae bacterium
CCTTCGGACTGAACATCGAAGAAGGCCGCATCTACACCTTTGCCGAAGCGGCGGCGTCCACCGGCAAACCAGCCACGGCCCCCTGGCCGATCCGACACCCGAAAGGCCGTCCCGGTCTGAGCCGCAAGAAAATCGTCGATGTCTTTCTCGTCCACCCTGTCAGCGGCGAGCACTTCACCGCACGCGATCAGGAATCCCTCCGCCAAGTACTCGCCCATATGATTCTGCTGCTGGACGCCGGAAAGTTCGAAGAGGCGCGCCAGCAAGTCAACCGCCGTCTCGTCGAACGATTGGGGAAACAACGCAGCACGTTCACCGGCCTCCTCCATACCGTCCAGATCACCTTCGACAACAGCCAGTCGCCGACCGATACGATCATGGACATCCGATCGGACGACACCCCGGCGTTTCTGTATGCCTTCGCCAACGCCCTCGCCATGCGCAACATCTACATCACGCAAGCCCAGTTCGAGAACGACGGAACCAAACTGTACGATCGCTTCTACGTCCGCAATCGCTACGGGCAGAAGATCCTCGACCATGCCGCTCAGCAGCAGCTTCGCCTGACGGCCGTACTGATCAAGCAATTTACCCACGCCTTGACCTGGGCCCCCGACCCGGCGAAAGCCCTGGAGTCATTCGACCAGTTCTTGGACTTGATCGTGGAAGAAGCCGACAAGGCAGGAAAGAATCAGGCGCTGGACTTTCTCCGGGACAAGAAGACGTTTCCGCTGTTGGCGCGCCTGCTCGGCGCAAGCGACTTTCTCTGGGAAGATTTCCTCCGCCGCCAACAGGGCAACCTCCTCCCCTTGCTCCAATCCTATGGAGACAGGCCCCTGATCAAACCACGAGCTGCTTTGCGCAAGGAACTCGACCGGCTCGTGACGCGCGCAAAGACAGATGACGCACGCAAGGAGATCTTGAACCGGTTCAAAGATCGCGAGCTGTTTCGGATCGACATGAAACACATCGTCGAGCCCTCGACCAGCCTCCCCGATTTCTCACTGGCCCTGACGGAACTGGCCGAAGTAATCCTCGGCCGAGCCGTCGAGAATTGTCAGACCCTGCTCAACAAGCAGTATGGGCCGCCCCGGCTTGCGAACAAGAAGCCCTGCCTCTTTACCGTGATGGGCATGGGGAAATTCGGCGGGCGCGAGCTGGGCTACGCCTCGGATATCGAAGTGCTGTTCGTTTACGGAGGCGCGGGACGCACCGGGGCAAAGCAAGGCATTGATAACAGCGAATACTTTGAGCGGCTCGCCCACGCGCTCTTGCAATGGATCGAAGCCAAACAGGAGGGCATTTTCCACTTGGACGTCCGCCTTCGACCGCACGGCGGGAAGGGCTCGTTGGCGAATCCACTCGACGAAATTTCCAATTACTACAGCAATAAGGGCCTCGCGGCCCCGTTTGAACGCCAGGCTTTGATCAAGCTGCGGCATGTCGCGGGAGATGCGGCGCTCGGCAAACAAGTCGAAGCCCACCGAGACCGGTTCGTCTACAGCGATGCGCCCTGGAAACTCGGCACGGCCCTCGACCTCCGCCGCCAGCAAGTGAAACAGCTCGTCGAGCCGGGAACGGTCAACGTGAAACACAGTCCGGGTGGAGTCGTCGACATCGAATATGCGGTGCAGTACCTTCAAGTGATGCATGGCCATCGGCATCCCATGCTGCGAACACCCAACACAATGCAAGCGCTGACAGGACTCGTCGAATGCGGGATTATGGCGCGGCAGGATGGGGAGAATCTGCGAAAGGCCTACCTGTTCATTCGCATGCTGATCGATGGCCTACGCATGGTGCGGGGCCACGCAAAAGATTTAGTACTCCCCCCGCCCGACTCCGACGAATTCATCTTCCTCGCCCGCCGCATCGGCTATACGACCGATGATTGGCAAGCGGGGGCGAGGCATTTGCAGACTGATATCGAAGAACATATGAGACAGACGAAAGAGTTCTTTGAGAACTCATTCGGGAAGTTATAGCGATGCCGAGAGACGAGACCCTACCTGCTTCCGCGCTGCGGCTCGACCGCACTAAGCCTCCGGTTGCTCGGTTGCGCAACTCGGTCCGTTGCAACGCTCGTCAACGGACCTTCGGACAGTGCTCGCCGTCGCATACGCGACCACAACCGTTTGGCAAGTGCGGTGCCCTCGCCTCCGCTAATGTCGCAGGCGTAGCCCCCGTCTCTCGCAATGCCAGGAGGGGGAGAAAAACGAGCGAGCTTGGAAGGTACCACATGTCCCAAACCCCCGAACGGATAATCACTTCCTACCACTAAGGTAGAAGATAACAGTAGAATGATGCGTCACTCACCTCGCATCCTTCCCCTATTGAATCGAATAAAGTGGGGCTAGCTCATCCCGCCCCCTTTCCTCTTCGACTTGCCGCCCAGAGGTCTCGATTAGGTTGCCCATCTCCAGTCGCTTATCTATTTCAACTCCAAGGTAAACATGGCGCTCACCTTCCGGTATGAAAGCCGCTCGTAGAATTCGTGAGCTCGTCCCCTTGTTATTCCAGTGGCCAGGCGAACATAGTGGCATTTCTCGGACATTGCGAACCGTTCGGCGAACAACAAGAGAGCGCTCCCGATCCCTTTCCCTTGTACGTGCTCATCGACGATCAGATCGTCGATGAGCAGGTGGTGTCCCCAACGGAGATCGTCTAGAGTGCGAAAGCCGATCGCTCCAGTGATTGCATCGCTTAACCTGGCATAGAAAAGGCGATAGCCGCCGTGTTTCGCTTTCCGAAACCGATCAAGGAACTCGACGATAGTCAGACGCTTGCGAAGCTGCCGCACAACCGGATAGAGGGCCCTTGCCTCTTCGAGCGTATGACATTCCAGGATCTTGGGCTTACGAGCCGAATGGCTAGTAACCATCAAACATCACCGCCGTTCTTCCATAATTCCACCGTCTTCAATTCGGCAGGAATTGCGTGTAGTGCTCTGTTCGATTTCGAAAGTTCCTCTCATTGAGTGCAATTGAATGGGTCAGAATGTTGGGGTCAGGCATGCGTATTGACTCCGTCTTGCGTCGTTATTTTGCACTCGAAGAACCCTTCCTATCAGACGCCACACGTCGGTTCGGTTGCGTCTCTCTTGTCCCACATGACCAGTAAGAACCGTCCATTGAGTTTCGATCTATTTAATTCCAGGGTGGCCATGTTCGCTTCATGAAACGCAGCCATCTCCACATACCCGAATTGAAGGGACCGTCCTCGTGGATCTTTCACCACTTCAGCGGACAAGACGGTCCCATAGCGGATGAACAACTCTTTGAGCTGCTGATCCGTGAAAAAGGAAGGGATGCCATCGACAAAGACTCGCGTATTCATCCGACTACCTCGATTTGCACGTAGCCGCCCCGATGTAGGGCAACTAGTAGCAGGTGCGGCTGAGGGCGGACAGCGGGGAAATGCGCAATAAACGACGCCCTTGCCAGGAAAATCCTGGCACGGTGGAGCCCCACAGCTATACAGCTGTGGTCCCTTGTATTTCGGGGACAGTGCCGACGCCTACTCCGCCGAAGGAGTCGCCAAGGCTACGAAGGCTGGGAA
>JBKJWE010000226.1:0-4900 GCA_046717045.1 Nitrospiraceae bacterium
GCAGTGAATGTGCTCGGTGGACGCGTGCAGTTGAGACCTTGCCAGGGAGCCTTGTTGAGCAGCCCTGAAGAGAGGGCATCCCGCCGACATCACCCCCGCTTGCTCACCATTTGATCATCACAGTAGAGTGGGGAGTGCCGAACATTCTTCTTCTTTCGGGAAGGAGGCTTCCTTGGGTGCGATCGACCGACGAGATTTCTTGGTCCGATCAGGGTTGGTATTGGGCGCGGCCGTCCTGGCCGGCGAGATCCTTCCGCACCAGCCTCGAGCATCCGCCTCGCTGCCACTGGATCTCAGCACATGGCAGGCCGTGCGCGAACAATTCCCCCTCTCGCGCGACTTCATCCACCTCGCCGGGTTCTTTCTCGCGTCGCATCCCATACCGGTCAGAGAGGCCATCGAGCGTCACCGTCGCGGACTCGATCAAGATCCCATCGGCTATTGGCATGAACATGAGGAGAAGCAGGAGGCGGCGGTTCTGCGGGCTGCGGCAGAATATCTTGGCGTCAACCCGACGGAGATTGCACTGACAGACAGCACGACGATGGGATTGGGCCTGTTGTACGGTGGGTTAACTCTGCGTGAAGGGCAAGAAATCCTCACCACCACCCACGATCACTACTCAACGGAAACCTCACTGCGGTTGCGAGCCGAACGGACTGGCGCCACTGTTCGGCAGATTCCCCTCTACCAAGACTTACGCCACTTGTCGAAGGAGCAACTCGTTGAGACGTTGGTCGCGAACATTCGATCGAACACGCGTGTCGTAGCGGTGACCTGGGTCCATTCGAGCACCGGGCTGAAGCTGCCGATTCATGAGATGGCCGTTGCAACTGCCAGGATCAACGCCTCACGCGCCGAGCAGGACCGGATCATCTTCTGCGTGGACGGCGTCCACGCGCTGGGTGTGGAGGATTTCCATCTCAGCGAAGTGGGCTGCGATTTCTTTATTGCCGGCACGCACAAGTGGATGTTCGGTCCGAGGGGAACCGGACTTGTCTGGGGACACCAACGGGCCTGGCCGGTGGCCCAGGCGATCATCCCCACTTTCAACAGCCAAGCCTATGAGATGTGGATGAAGCTGACGCCTTCTAAGGAGTTGCCCAGGTCGGTGTCTATGACCCCTGGAGGATTTCACTCGTTCGAGCATCGCTGGGCGCTGGAGGAAGCGTTCAAGTTTCACCAGGCTATCGGCAAGGCTCGCGTCACGCATCGAATCTACGAGCTGAACCAGCAACTGAAGCAAGGCCTTGGGAAGATGTCGCATGTGGCGCTCCATACGCCGCTCTCTCAGGACCTGTCGGCAGGAATCGTCTGCTTCGACGTGGCAGGTCTCACGCCGTCTCAGGTGGTCGAGCGGCTCAGGCAGAAGGACATCATCGGGAGCGTTGCACCCTACGCGACTCAGTACGCCAGGCTTGCGCCAAGCCTGCTCACCTCAACGGCAGAGATCGAAAAAACACTCCAAGAGATCAGTAAATTGCGGAGTTAGCCCATCAAGAGCTGCGGTTGCCTTAAGCGTCAGCGAACAAGACTCGCACGGATGAACAGGTTCAACCCCCTTCCTTTGGGTCATTGTGGACGGTCCAACGGTTCGGCGATAAAGGAGCCTGGCCAATTTCCAGGGAGAGGTCTGTGCGATGTCGAAGATTTTGAATTTGAGTGAACATACCACCGACGACGATCTACGGCATTTAACAACGTTGCTGCTCTACCACCTCGTCGAGCAAAGCGGGGGGCAAGTCCAGTTCAAGCTGGAAGATGCGCATCGGATTCGCGAAAGCCTGACCACCAAGATGGTGCAGATGCAGTTGGGCGACGAAGTGCGCCTGCGCATCATTGATCGCTTACCCGAACTTCAGTAACAAATTCCTACTTCATCTCATACAAAGAACCATCGCGGGTCCTGTCTCGACGAACAGCCCCACCGTGCAAAGGAAAGGGGTGTCCCGTTGATCTCCTGTGCTCGCGCGACCCGCACGCAAGATCCATCGTATTTCTAGATTGCGGGCGGTGCTCGTCGCATGCGCGCAGCAGGAGACCAATCGGGGCACCCCTAATCGGGCGGAAGAATATGGGGCCGGCGCCCCGTTCGCCGAGCCCAGCCGCTTGGTAATTGCGAAGCTGGATACCCGTTGGATTTTGCAGTAGACTTTCGCACCATCGGATTGCTGAGGCTGTCTTGCTACGCCGCAATGACAGGTCGCAATAGACTTGTTGGTTATGCCATTCATTCTGTGGATAGGTAAGAGCCTCCTGATCTTGGGCATTTTCCATTTCGTAGTGCCCTCGATTGTCGATGCATATACTCGCAACAGTTGGGTGAAATTGCCCATTATGCTGTTTCTGGCCATCGTTGCAGGTGCTTTCATGGCGTGGCTTCGATATGTTCCGTATCTCCTCTTATTTATCTGGCTATCTATCACTTGCTACACGTTACAGGCGATGATGGAGCGGAAATTCGAGAGCGAAGCCGACACGAGGATCAGCAAGCCCGTATTTTACGTGTCTTCGTACACATATGTGTTGCTGTCTTGTTTGCTCGGTTGGTTTTTTCAGGCCGAGGTGGTTGTCGGTGATGCCAGTGGTTCAGGGACGCCGCTGTGGAGACAACTGTTCGGACTTATATCAACTGAAAAATTAGGTGGCTAACAAGACCTCGAACGAAAGCCTAAAATGGAATCTCTTTCCTGGATGTCGGCGCTTTTCTACTGTCTATTTGGCGCCTTCGTTTACTACCAACAACTACACGTGAGGGATTTTCAAGGAGCCAGCAAAACGTTTGAACTGGTCCTTTCGATCTCCGCGTTTGCAGGGATGATCACAGGATTAGTCTACTTGGTCTACTATGGCTGGACAGTAGTGTGGTGGGCACCGATCATGATTTTTGTAATGGGGATACTATTCACTTTCATAGGCGTTGTTGTCGAGCGGTTGCTAGGGAAGTTCACTCTGAGCCTTTTGGGGTTCATTGGGTGGCCAGTGTGCGCCTATTTCATGTTTCACTATCTCCCCAGGGCTACCTAACTCTGCGCTTCGGCGGACGCTGCTATAGTGGCACCGCTGACCATCTGTCATCAGGCGCACGCGCACCTTGGGATTATTACAGAGCAGAGGTTTAAACCCCCTATATGACTTTGGTGCTACACATCTCATCACACGTCATCATTCCTGATAACGAGATCGACATCCATGCGATGAGATCGCAGGGGGCTGGCGGACAGAATGTAAACAAAGTCTCCTCCGCGATTCATTTGCGATTCGATATTGCCGCCTCGTCGCTGCCGCCGTTCTATAAAGAAGAGTTGCTGAAACTCAGAGATCATCGGATTTCCGATGACGGCGTGATCACGATCAAGGCGCAGCAACATCGGAGTCAGGAACAGAATCGAGCGGATGCGCTGGAGCGGCTTCGAGTCCTCATCCAAAGCGTGGCCATCCCACGCAAGAAGCGCAAACCAACGAAGCCAACGAAGGGCTCACAGGCGCGACGGATCGAGAGCAAGAAAAAACAGGGACGGTTGAAAGCTCTTCGCAAAACGCTTGAGTAGCGTCCCTTCCAAAAGCTGCCGCACTCCGAAGCGACTTGTCGGAGGAGCGGGGACCCACCGGAACTCTCTGGGGAAGGAAAGCTGGAGCCGACCAAGGCACCGCGATCATGTGATCGCGGCCGCGGGAATTCCAGAAGGGTTCCGCCAGGGGAGAGTTCGGTAAGGGTCGCTCCAGAGACGTAGAAGCGAAGGGAGTGCGGCAGCGCTCATTCCATTGAGACCAACGAGCCGATGATATGATATCCCCCGTCCACGTAGATCACCTCGCCGGTGATCCCTCTCCCCAACTCACTCACTAAGAACAGCGCGGTGTCGCCGACTTCACCCTGCTCGGTGGCCCGTCGAAGTGGGGCGAATTCCTTATGGTGATCGACCATCTTGCTGATGCCGGAGACGCCGCGAGCGGCGAGAGTCTTGATCGGTCCGGCAGAGATCGCGTTCACGCGTATGTTCCTCGGGCCGAGGTCGTGGGCCAAATAACGAACCGTGGCTTCCAGCGCGGCCTTCGCCACGCCCATGACGTTGTAGTGCTGCACGACGCGTTCGGCGCCGAGATAGGTGAGCGTGACGACGGAGCCGCCATTGGTCATGAGGGGAAGGGCGGCTTTGGTGACGGCCACGAGTGAATAGGCGCTGACGTCGAGCGCGGTCGCAAACCCCTTGCGGGTGGTGTTGACGAACTGGCCCATGAGCTCTTCACGGGGTGCAAAGGCTACGGAGTGGACGAGAAAATCGAGTTGGCCGACTTCATTTTTGACCTGCTGCATCATGGCTTCTATCTGTGCATCATCGCCCACATCGCAGGGAAATGCTTTCGAGCCCGTCATCGTGGCGACGAGCTCCTCGACGTTTTCCCTGAGTCGCTCGTTCTGATAGTTGAACAACAGTCCGGCGCCTTGGCCCGCCGCCGACTGGGCGATGGCCCAGGCGATGCTGTGCTTATTCGCGACGCCGATGATCAGGCCCTTCTTACCCTCTAATAACATATGGCTCCTGTTCCCATTCTCAGGGATGGTGAAAACACCGTTCCTCTCACCCGCCCAACCCCGGTGCGCCAAGACGCGCCTTGACCCAGGCTTCGTTCTCGCCTCGCTTAAAGACTCGACGTACTGAGAAGCCACCTTGAGGCAAGTACCTCTCCGCTCGCGTATGATCGAAGCGAGCGGCTCAAGCGAAGCTTGGTATGTACCTCCTCGCCTTCTCGCTCGCTGCGGCCTTGCTGGATGGCGTTTTGACCATCCCGAGCGAGAAGATGTTACGTGGGACTCTTCCGCGACACCGCCGCATGGGCGGTCAAGATAGCATGATTTGTGGTCAGAGTGAATCGGCTTCCTTGCGGAGGGCTTTGA
>JBKJWE010000227.1:0-4074 GCA_046717045.1 Nitrospiraceae bacterium
CGGGGCATCCGGTGATCGGCACCTTCTTCATCTTGGCCCAGCTGGGCATGATTACGGTCAAGGAGTCGGTGACGCGCTTGATGCAGGAGTGCAATATTGGATTGTTTCCTGTGGAGCTGCATGCCGATGAGGGTCGTGTGACGCGGGTCGTGATGTCCCAACCGAAGCCGGAGTTTCTCGGCCCGGTCGAGGACGCAGATGACATCTATAAGGTGGCGAGCGCATTGGGACTGGCCAAATATGTCATTGCCGAAGCGAAATGGCCGCTCGAGGTCGTCTCGACCGGGTTGCCGGTCTTGATCGTGCCGGTGCGCACGTTGACGGCGGTGCGGTCGATCAGGCCGGATGCCTCCGCCATTACCGAGGTGTGTCGGCGATTCGGCGCCAACGGAATCATGGTATTCACCACGGTGACTGTGGAGCCGGATGCGTCGGTTCATACAAGGATGTTTGCGCCCGCGATCGGGATTCTGGAAGACCCGGCGACCGGGAGCGCGAGCGGGGCGTTGGGCGCCTATCTCGTACAGAACGGCGTGGTGCAGGTTGGGGGCAGTACGGAGATTGTGATCGAGCAAGGTTATGAGATTGATCGGCCCTCGCGAATTCTGGTCCAGATCGAATCCGATGATGATGCGATTCAAGAAGTGAAGGTGGGCGGGCAGTGCGTGATGGTGGTGGAGGGGAGTTTGTCGTTTTGAAAAGGGATCGGGCGGCTTGGTCGTCCTCCTGCTCGCGGAACGCGGCACGCAAGAAACTGGGGGAACGACACCCGTGATGGTTCCGTGCTCACCGAGTGCGCACGCGGGACTAATCGGATGTTCAAACTCAGGGCGGTGCTCCCTCGACGTGCGCAATGGAACCAACCACGGGTGCCGTTCCTGGTAGGAGAAATGAGCTAGCTTTGAAGAAGCATTAGTTCAGGCGGTGCTCGCTTGGGAAAAGGACGCGTCTCGGCGCGGCCTGGGTTGGGTGGGTGAGAAGATTGCGCGCAATTGGAGACTAGAACGGGCCACCCGTAGGAGAGGCCAAGGAGGGGATGGGCGATCGGGCGCCTACCTCTCCGCCACTCGCTCCTCAAAACTTTGAGGAGATGAGGAAGTGGCTGAGCCTCGAAGGATTCCTCGCTCCTCCGGACAATGGGCCAACCACGGCGACCTCCTTGCTTGATGCGATTCGTTCAACACAGTAGGGGGAAAGAGTGGAAGATAGGAATTCCGTCGCTATACTCCCTGCGGCTTTGAGACATGACGTTTTGATCATCCTGCGAGCCTGGTATCGAAGTTGGAGACGTTTCCGGTAAGGAAGATGTGAAAGTATGAAAGCTGTTCTGTTTCGTGAACATGGCGGACCGGACAAACTCTCGTATGAAGACATGCCGACACCACAGGCCGGCAGCCAGAATGTCCTAGTCCGCGTCAAAGCCTGCGCGCTGAACCATCTCGACATCTGGATTAGACAGGGGAATCCGGCCTATCCCATGCTGCTGCCGCATATCTCGGGATCGGATGTGGCCGGCATCGTGGAGCAAGTCGGCGGTCAGGTCGAAGGCGTCACGGTGGGACAGCGAGTGTTTATCTCGCCGGGGATCAGTTGCTGGGCCTGCGAGCCCTGTCTCTCCGGGCGAGATAACATGTGCCGGACCTACGGACTCGTCGGGGCGAAGACTCACGGCGGCTATGCCGAGTATGTGAAAGTGCCGTTCCGTAATGTGCTGCCGATTCCAGAGAACCTGTCGTTTGAGCAGGCCGCGGCCTTTCCGCTCGTGTCGGTCACGGCCTCGCACATGATGTTTACCCTCGCCGGACTCCAACATGGCGAGACGGTGCTCATCATGGGGGCGGGAAGCGGGGTCGGAAGCATGGCTGTTCAGATGGCCAAACTCGCCGGGGCGAGAGTCATCACGACGGTCGGCGCCGACGACAAAATTCCGAAGGCCGTGGTGCTGGGCGCCGATGCGGTGATCCATCACGGGCGAGAGAAGGTGTCTGAGCGTGTGAAACTGCTGACCGAAGGCCGCGGCGTCGATGTCGTAATCGAACACATCGGCCCCGAGGTCTGGGACAGCTGCCTCGCGTCTCTCGCAAAAGGCGGGCGGTTAATCACCTGTGGCGCCACGACAGGAGCGGAGGTCAAGTTGGATCTCCGGTATGTCTATTCCCGACAGTTCACGATCAAAGGTTCCTATATGGGGACCCGCGCTGAGTTGGCTAAAGTAGCGGAACTCATGGGCCAGGGCAGGCTGATCTCCGTGATCGACCGTACCTATCCACTCAAGGAGGCGCGAGCGGCTCAGGAGCAGCTCTTGAGCAGGAAAGTTTTTGGTAAGATAATTTTGACGGTTGAGTGAACGAAGGCCGGTGTTCTTTCCTGAATGGTTTTTTATCCGTTTTCCGGGATCCGATTTACCGGGCAGACGGCTCACACGAAGTGTGATATGGAGGGAACCATGTCTACAGTCGCTCAGATTATGACGAAGCGTCCAAAAGCCGTGGGACCGGGAATGTCGGTCGCAAGCGCGGCGAAGATGATGCGCACGGCGCGCGTCGGGTCACTGTTCGTGAAAAAAGGGAAGCAGTTAGTCGGCATCGTGACGGATACCGACATCGTCCGGCGCGCCGTCTCGACCAACAAGAATCTCGGCAAGCTGACCGTTGAGAAGATTATGACGACTCCCATCTGTACGATCGAAGGGAATCGGTCGGTCGATGATGCGCAGGATATGATGGGCGATTTGGGCATTCGCCATCTTGGCGTCACGCAAGCGGGTGAGATTGTCGGGGTGGTCTCGGTGCGCGATCTGTTGATGTTTTATAAACGGTATGCCCAATCGAAGATTTCGACGGAGATTAAGTACTCGGAACCGAAGATTATGCAAGACTAGCAAGACGTAAGGCGTGAAACGTGATGCGTTAGGCGAGGAGAGACTGAAGATGAGCTTGTCGCGCCTTACCCCTCACCCCTTACGCCTGACGATTACTTGGTCAGTTCTTTCACGAGATGGCCCAGTTCGGGAAGGATCAGTTTTTCCATCGCCAGCCGCACGGCGTTTTCCGATCCCGGGGTCGAGAAGAGGACGCGGCCCTTGATGATGCCGGCGGTAGCGCGGCTCATGATCGCCGGTGAACCGATGTCTTGATAGGTCAGGTAGCGGAAGACTTCCCCGAATCCATCCAACCGTTTTTCTAGCATCCCATCCACCGCTTCAAACGTGGAGTCCCGCCGTGAGATCCCTGTGCCGCCGTTGATGATAATGGCTTGCACGGAGTCATTGGTGATCGCTTCGGCGATGCGGCCCTTGATCTGTGCCGGTTCGTCTTTGACCAGATGGTAGGCCACGATGCTATGGCCCTGTTCCTTGAGCAGCTTTTGGATCAGCTGGCCGCTGGTGTCTGTCTCAGGCGTGCGGGTATCGCTGCAGGTGATCACCATGCACCCGATTGATTTGGGTGCATGGTGCTTGTGTTCTTTGGCGGTATGGCTACTCATGAGATGATGTCAGCGGAGCTATTGCTGCGGCCTTGCACGGTGAAAGGCGCGACTTGGCGCGCCGGGGTGGGTGGGTGAGAACTGAGACCATTTTGATCATCCTCAAGTGAAGGACTATTAGAGGTTATTTCCAGACCGCGTCCGGGTTGAGTTTCGCCACCGGCTTGCCGCCCTGAATATGTTCGTCAATGATGGTCGCCACATCGGCTTCGGTCACTTTCGAGTACCATGTGCCATCGGGATAGATGACGACGGTCGGGCCTTGCTCACAGGGACCGAGGCAGGAGGAGCCACTCACGAGGACGTCGCCCGGCAGGACGCCTTTCTGCATCAGTCCCATGTTGAAAGCCATGAGCAACTGGCTGGAGCCCTGGTTGCCGCATGAGGGCTTCGGATGGCCTGGCGGACGGGCGTTGGTACAGACGACGATGTGATATTTCGGCTTTGGCATGAATTCTCCTCGTTGAAAGAGCGAAAGATGTGTAGCTCGCAAAGAGCTAATGGCTTATAGCATATAGCTTATGGCAGAGGCTCCGGACGAGCAGCTTTTCGAGTTCGTGCCATACGCCATAAGCCATACGCTCCCGG
>JBKJWE010000228.1:0-2775 GCA_046717045.1 Nitrospiraceae bacterium
ACGGACGAAAAGGATAAGGATAAGAAGCCGGGCAGTCCGCGCGCCGGGGACGAGAAGAGCGATAGCAAGAAGAAAGACGAACCCGACGGGCGCTAGGTTTGTCGTAGTGTGGCAACGGGGCATGGGAACCACCATGCCCCGCCCTCCTCTGCATGCGTTGAGGCGTCATTTCCGGGTTATCGCGCGCGCCGCCACAGCCATCTGTAGACGGTGAGATTCACGGCCAGCACCATGAGGCCGAGTACAATCTGGGTGGCGCGTGTCAGTCCGTCGGGGTACAGCAGCGCCAGCAGATAGTGTTCGAGGAAGTCGCCCTCGTAGCCTTAGCCCCTTCCTTGTGCTCGTAACCAATTTTCCAGCGGAGTCAGCGGACAGATCCACTCGCTGAATTCCACGACGGTACCCCATGCGACGGCCGGCAGGTGCCACCACGCGATGCGCGGCCACGGTAATATCAGCAGCCCGCCGAACAACACAAAGCATACAAAGCTCAGATGGAGAATCAGGACAGAATCGGCCAGCAACAGGTACAGCATATGAGGGGCGACCTTGGGTGTTCAGCGAGTCTATCTAGAACAGGCGGGGAGTGGAAGATAGCTCGTCCGGTTTCGGATACCGAAGCTGGGAGTCAGCAATCCAAGCAAAAGAGGTCAATTGATGACGAGTGGCATCAGTCGGCGACAGAATGTGCTGAACCTCCCACTGGCGGACGAGCAATGCATCGGCGATCAAAGACCGGTGGCAGCGCCAAGGCACCGCTTCCGCACACATGACCGCTGCCCTCGTGTCCGTGCCATATGCCATAAGCTCTTCAAGTGCTCTGTGGAATTCCTCCGTCTGCATGTAATCGGCGTACCCCCGAAAGCTCGCATTTCTCCAGCCCACGTTGATCGAATCTTTCTTCGTCTTTCGCAAGCCACCGAGATGGGGCAGATGGACATACGACAGGCCGACCTGCTTCAGGCTCTTTGCCAACGTGTCGGTGTTGAACTGCGGATTGTGCCGAGAGCGAGGGATCGTCCGAACATCCATCAGCTGCTGAATGCTGTGCGCCTTCAGCAGTTCGATGAACGCCTCGATCGGCCTGGTCGAATGGCCGATGGTCCAGATTGTCGACGCCATAATTCAGCTTCATTGTGGCACGCTGGGCGGGAGATCGCTAGCTGGCGATCTGTAACTAATGAGATGTCACTCTAGGGGAAGCTTGGCAGGATCGACTTCGATCAGCCGCTGATGACCGTTCACTACATGCTCGACTTTGAAGAGCCGATGGCCCATCTGAAACGTGCCTACGACCACATTTCCATTGATGATGAGCGTAAAGTCTCCTTTGGTCGGGGGTTTCAACAACCCGCGGATGGTGGCTGAGTCGTTGATGCGCGACAGCGTCGACGTAATATCTATTTCAGCATGAATCTTCTCGAACAGGTCGACAACGATCGGGGGACTGGGCCTGGCCCCGGCATCTTTAAGGATCTCGATCGCGTGTGGGTCGAAGGCGATCGACTGTTCACGAATGATCCACGGCTTTTTGGCGGAGGAGAATGGTTCGGGGAGCGCGGGAACTGGCGCCGTATGCCAGAGATGGAGGGATTCGCGTGCTGGCTCAGCCGAAACGGTTTGGCTCAGCACACCGAGGAGCAATCCGAGAAGAGAAAGCAGTCCAATCATCGGTGACATGGGCGTGACTAGAGCGGCTTGCGCCCCGAGACCATCCGTACGGCGATGGGGAATATGATGCGGTTGCCACGCTGGTAGTGGGTCACAGCCTGGGTGATGAGACGCTTCACTTCTTGTGTCTGGGTCGCTGAGAGTGTTGCCATGAGATTCTGAATCGGCGCCGCTATTTCCGTGAGGTTCGTGTAGTACTCCTCCGCCGACGCATACGACCACTCCGCGAGAAATTCCTGTTCGATGACGTCGATCAGTCCAGCCTGCTGGAGCATACCCGAAAGATCGCCCGGCTTTGCCAGCCGAAAGATGCCCGGTGCCGTCGGGTCCGGCGGCGGCAACTCGACCACTTTCTTAATCGCCTCCATGGAGAGGCCGATCGATGGATTCTTATCCGCCGTCGACCAGACGGCAGTCGAGACCCAGCTTCCAGGCCTCAACACGCGTGCGATTTCAGCGGCGGCTTTTGGAATTTCAGGGAGAAACATCAGACAGAAGCGGCTCGTGATGGCGTCGAAGGAGTTGGCATCGAAGGGCAGCGTCGTCACGTCGCCCGTTCTGAATGTCACATTGGTCAACCCCAGGCGAGTGGCTTTTCGCCGCGCGACTTCGAGCATCTGTTCGGCAAGGTCGATCCCGATGACACTGCCGCTTGGTCCAACGGTCTGTGCGCTAAGGAGCGCAGGGTAGCCGGTGCCTGATCCCAGATCGAGTACTCGCAGTCCCGATCGAAGCCTTGCATCAGCCACGAGCCGATGGGTGAGATAGGCCATCTGTTGATCGAAGAATTGGTCCCACTTCTCCCAGCCGCCGGCGACACGATTCCAGTCCTGGCGTTGGCCTTCGATCACTTGCTGGGGAGTCTGCTGTGCCATGCTGTCCCTTTCCTTACCGTGCCGGAACGACCTTCGCAATCACCATCCCGGCTCTATTCCCCTCTGTCATCCGCCGCTCAAGGCACAGACGATGTGAAGTTCGTCGTCTGGTCGAAGCACGACCGATAGATCGCGCGCCTGTTGCTCGTCGACGAAAATCCTAATGTGCGGTCTGATCGTGTTCTGCTCTGTGATGATACGAAAACGAAGACCGGGATAACGCTGATCC
>JBKJWE010000229.1:0-5713 GCA_046717045.1 Nitrospiraceae bacterium
GCCTTACAGAGATAGGTGGTGGTCGTTTTGCCGTTCGTCCCTGTCACGCCGATCATCTTGAGCCGAGCGGATGGATCGCCATAGAACCGGCCGCCGAGCAGGCCGAGTGCTTTGCGCGAATCCGCCACTCGTGCGAACGGCAGCGTCCCACACTCAACGGAGGTTTGGGCAATCACTGCGGCTGCACCGGCTTTGATCGCCTGATCCACATAGGCATGACCATCGACACGTTCACCTTTCACGGCGACGAAGAGACTCCCCGTTGATACCGCTCGCGAATCGTCCGTGATCGCCTGCACAGTACGATGAAGGTCGCCTCGCTGTTCCAGGACCTCGACCTGCCCGCGAAGCGCGGCAAGCAATTGCGTGATCGTTAGACCTTCGCGTGCCATGACGCGCTAGTTGTCCCTCGTCACCAACGCGATCTTCACCTGATCCTCGCGGGGCACGCCGAGATAATTGAGCACTTGCTCACCGACCCGTCGGAACACCGGCGCCGACACGACCCCGCCCCAGGCCTCGCCCTGCGGTTCATCGATCACGATGATCATGGCCAACCGCGGAGCATCCGCCGGCACAAAGCCTACAAACGATCCCACGAACTGGGTCGATGAATAGGTGCCGGTGCGTGGATCGATTTTCTGGGCCGTGCCCGTCTTCCCTGCCACTCGGAATCCTGGAATCGCCGCTTTCGTCCCGGTTCCGTTCGTGACCACACCTTCCAGAATGGTCGTCAAGGTGCGCGCCGTTTCAGGCGAAACCGCGCGCCGCTTCACTTGCGGCAACATTTCCTTTTGTAGATGACCTTTTTGATCGCGCACCTCGGACACCACATAGGGTTTCATCATGACCCCGCCGTTCGCGAGCGTCGCAACCGCCGATACCATCTGCAGGGGCGTCACACCGATCTCTTGGCCCATCGAAATTGACGCCAGTGACCGCTTGCCCCACTCTTTGGGCGGCTTCAGGAGTCCGTTCACCTCACCCGGCAAATCGACGTCGGTACGTTGGCCGAACCCAAACGCTTGGAGATACCGATAGAGCCGCTGCTCGCCGAGAATCATGCCGGTCTTGGCCGCCCCGATGTTGCTGGACTTCTGAATCATTTGCGCGAAGGTGATCCAACCCATCTTTTCGTGATCGTGAATCGTCGTATTTGCCACTACCATATGGCCGTTCTCACCGAAGAGCATCGTGCCCGGCGCCATCAATTTTTCTTCGAGAGCCGCCGCCGCCACGACAATTTTCATCGTCGACCCGGGCTCGTACGTGTCGGTCAAGGCCCGATTGCGCCAGCGATCTGCCGTCAACGCAGCCACCGCATTGGGGTCAAAACGCGGACTGACCGCCATCGCGAGGATCGCGCCCGTTGACGGCTCCATCACGATAATGGTACCGGCCTTGGCACGAGAGTGGCTAACGGCCTCTTCCAATTCCTTCTCTGCTATATATTGAACCATCTCATCGATGGTCAGTGTGAGGGCATGTCCCGGCGTTGGTATCTGCTCTTTTAATCCTTTGGGAAACACGGTTCGGCCCAGCGCATCCCGCTGCAAAATCGTCACCCGCTTCTCACCATGCAACTGGGCTTCGTAACGACGTTCCAGCCCTTCGAGCCCCTGCCCATCCATGCCGGCAAACCCCAACACATGCGCCAACAGCGGTCCCTTGGGATAAAAACGACGGCCCTCCATGACGACGCCGATTCCATCCAACGACAGCTGTTCCAAGCGACGACCCTGCTCCGGCGTCACCTTGCGTGCGACCCACACGAAGTTCTTGTCTTGCCGAAGCTTCTTTTCGATCTCGTCACTCTTAATATGGAGCACGGGGGATAAATGGCGGGCGGCACTCGATGGGCTCTCCAACGACATGGGCACGCCGAAGACAGACGGCACTTCCATGTTCATCGCCAACACTTTGCCGTGCCGATCCACAACCGCCCCTCGCGCGCCCTCGAACGAGACGGTCTTTTGATGTTGCCGATCGGCCTTGGCCGTCAGGGCCGCCGCCTGCAATACTTGCAGATTGATCAGACGAAACACGATGACACCGAACCCGCAAAGAAGCAGGAGCAGCATCACATAACGTCTGAAGCGAGAGGGGCCGACTTTCACTCGCCGACCCTCCCCACGGTCGAGTTGCGCGCCACGTGCACAGGATCGAGAGACGGAGTAGCGGGAGCAGGGACATCAGGCGCGGGGTGCACCATGAACACTTGCCCTTGCTGCGGCGGAATCAATCCCAACTTCTCTGTCGCAACTTTTGCGATTCGCTCCGGCGCGGAAAGCGAGGAGAACTTCACCTGCAACTGATCGCGCTCTCGTTCCAACAAGACTTTTTGGGCCTTCAATCGTTCAATTTGATAACCGACCCTCACGACGTCGACGCGCTCCCACACAAACACAAACACCAGCGTCATCCCGGCAATCAGAGCGAGCGTTTTCATACATGGACCTCCTTGGACCAGCGCTCCAGCACGCGGAGCTTGGCGCTGCGAGATCGAGGGTTACGATCTAATTCTTCCCGTGTTGGAAGCTGAGGTCTCTTCGTGAGCACCGCCCACGATGAATCGGCCTTACCAGCCAGCGCGCGAAACGTGTGTTTCACGATACGATCTTCGAGTGAATGAAATGAAATCACGCACAAACGACCGCCAGGCGCCAACACATCCGCGGCATCGCGTAACGCCGGCTCAAGATGCTCCAGTTCCTGATTGACTGCGATGCGCAGCGCCTGAAATGTGCGGGTTGCGCAGTGCAGACGTCCGTGCCGATACCTTGCGGGGACTGAGCCCCCGATGGCCTCCACCAGATCTTTGGTCGTGACAAGGGCGCGTCGCTCCCGCGCCCGCACAATGCCGCGCGCAATTCTTCGCGAGTACCGCTCTTCGCCAAATTGAAAAATTGCATCGGCCAATTCAGCCTCACTCCATCGATTCACCAAATCCGCAGCAGTGCCGGGCATGCTCTGATCCATCCGCATGTCGAGAGGCCCATCGGTCTGAAAACTAAACCCGCGCGTCGGTTCATCGAGCTGAGGCGACGACACGCCAAGGTCAAAGATGATTCCGTCGACCTGCGACAAGCCCTGGGCTGAAAGGTGACGTTTCAAATCCATAAAGTGCCCATGGATCAGAATTGCGCGAGCGCCAAATTCCGAGAGCCGCTCCCGACTGGCTTCAATAGCCCGTTTGTCGCGATCGAGTCCAATAATCATCCCATCCTGACCGCTGCCAGCGAGGAGCGTTTCAGCATGCCCACTGTATCCCACCGTACAATCAAGGAAGGTCTGGCTCCCCCCTCGAAGAAGCCAATACAGCACTTCTTCGCCCATAACAGGGGAATGCCGAACATCCTCCATAGATTGGAATAATCCAGATTCACCCACTTTCTCCCACTCGCGGCGCAGTATACACTCACTCAAAGACTTGTCAACAACAAATTCATGGACTTATAAGATTGTAGTCGAGACCAAAGGGCCTTATCCCTTTGACATAGGTATGGAGAAAATGGATAGTAGCCGCATCTCGTTACCTAGTAAGGACCCTAGTACCATATGGGGGGTAAATGACCCCCGCTAATCCTCTCCGGAGCCTGTACGACATGCTGAGATCTTATGCTGGTTTCTTTGTGCAGGCGTGCTTTCGATTGGAACGCTTGAGGTTCTTTATTGATCGAATCGAAAACTGGGAAATAATCGCAGAGGACTCCTTCCTGGAAATTATGACCGAATGCGAGCGGATAAACTTCGCAAATCTTGCTTCTCAAACAACTAGGATACTAAACGAAGTTAAATTTATTCTTCTCATGGAAGAGAAAAATATGATGGGCGTAGAGCGAACAATATTCTTAACCATGTCCAACTCTTCATGCAAAGCTTAGTTAGGAAGAAGAGGGAGGCACCATGAGTCTAGTTCATGTCGTCATCAAGCTAGACCGGTTGCAGCAGTTCATGCGAGACCAGTTCTTTACCGCACCACAAACTATTGCCCAGCGGTCAAAATCGCGAGGAGGCCGTTCTGCTTATGGGTAGAGTTTATAGAGCATGCGGGGAAAGGGGATGGTCTCGCGGACATGTTCGAGACCGCAGATCCAAGCCACGGCTCGCTCAATGCCCATGCCGAACCCAGCATGAGGCACGGAACCGAACCGGCGAAGGTCAAGATACCAACGAAACGCTTCTTCAGGCAGGTGATGGTCCTGTAGCCTGGCACGCAGCAGATCGTGATCATGAATACGCTGACCGCCGCCAATGATTTCGCCATACCCCTCAGGCGCCAGTACATCCATACAAAGCGCGAGGTCGGGCCGAGCCGAGTCCGGTTGCATGTAGAACGCCTTGAGCGCGGTGGGATAGCGATGAACGATCACGGGCCGATCGAATTCGCTCGAGAGAATCGTTTCTTCATCGCCGCCAAAATCGTCTCCCAGCTTGGTGGGATTGCCTTTCTTCTGCAAAATCCCGATTGCCTCTTCGTACGTGATACGAGGGAAGGGCGCAACTACCTGTTCGAGCTTGACGACGTCACGCTCGAGCACGGCCAATTCTTTTCGTCTGGTGCCCAACACCCGCTGCACGATGGTGGAAAGAAACTGCTCGGCAAGCTCCATCATGTCGGCGATTTCTGCAAAGGCGACTTCCGGCTCTACCATCCAGAACTCCATCAAGTGCCGTCTGGTCTTGGATTTTTCGGCGCGAAACGTCGGGCCGAAACAATAGACCTTGCCGAACGCCGCAGCAGTCGCCTCGCTGTAGAGTTGCCCGCTCTGCGTCAAATAGGCCGTTTCATCGAAGTATTGCGTCTGAAACAGCGTGGTCGTCCCTTCGCAAGCATTCGGCGTAAAGATGGGCGAATCGACGAGCACGAATCCACGATCGTCGAAAAAGTCTCGGCAGGCGCGAATAATTTCGTGGCGAATCCGGAGAATGGCATGTTGACGATGGGACCGCAGCCAGAGGTGCCGATGCTCCATCAAAAAGCCGACGCCATGGTCTTTCGGCTGAATAGGAAAAGGTTCGGCGATCTGAAGCGCGTCGATCTTTGCCACATCAAGCTCATAGCCTCCGGGCGCCCGATCGTCCTGCCGCAGTTTGCCTGTGACCACGCAGGAGGATTCTTGGGTGAGGCTGGCGGATATCGCGAATTGCTCGTCGCCGACGGCTTTCTTGCTCACCACCGCCTGCATATCACCGGTGCCGTCGCGAACAATCAGAAAGTGCAGCTTGCCGCTGTCGCGTCGACTTCGCAGCCATCCTCGAATCGTGACCTCTTCTCCAACGTGGGTGGCGGCGTCTTCAATGGCAATCACCGGCATGAGCTGGCCTCCTCAATCCTGCGCGGACGTGGTGGAAAGGCAGCGTAGCCGATTGCCGTCTTCCGTTCAAGAACGCGAAGTTAGCTGGTTTGATTGCATTTTCACGAGTTCGGGATGAGAATGTCGGTATGCAGATCAGCCCACGATACGTAGTCAATTTCCTGGCCCTCGGATTCGGCTGGATCCTTGCGGGTCAAGCCCACGCGGCCTCGACCATCTATTGGTGCCCCGATCGTCCATCCGATCAGCAGTACTCCGCCACACCAAGACCAGGCTGTGTCCCCCTGGTCGAGAAAAAAGCGCCTGAACCAGAAGACGCAGCCGGACAACCTCCTCGCGAGCCCCGAGAATTCAAAGTGGACAATCTGCAAAGCGACGTGTCGACCTACCTGACC
>JBKJWE010000230.1:0-4902 GCA_046717045.1 Nitrospiraceae bacterium
GTTCGTTGGTCGAAGGCATCGACAGGTCCGGTTTCTCCAGGGATGAACCCTGGCGTCTCACCGGTAGCAGTCTGCCGGAGCACGAGACGTTCTTCTTCTACCTCCAGCGGATTTGCAACCACTGCACATATCCAGGCTGCTTGGCAGCCTGCCCGCGGAAGGCGATCTACAAGCGGCCGGAAGACGGCATTGTGTTGATCGACCAGAACCGCTGCCGCGGGTATAAGAAGTGCGTGGAACAGTGCCCGTATAAGAAGCCGATGTACCGAGGCACCACCCGCGTGAGCGAGAAGTGCATCGCGTGCTATCCGCGTATTGAAGGCAAAGACCCGTTGACCGGTGGCGAGCCGATGGAAACGCGCTGTATGGCCGCCTGCGTCGGAAAGATCCGCATGCAGAGCCTGGTGCGCATCGGTGAGGACGGTCTTTGGGCCGAAGATCGTTGGCACCCCCTGTACTACACGATCCGTGTAGAGCAGGTGGCGCTTCCGCTGTATCCGCAGTGGGGCACCGAGCCTAACGGCTTCTACATTCCGCCACGGCACAGCCCGCGCGGCTATGCCCGGCAGATGTTTGGCCCAGGCGTGGATAACGCCATCGAGAAGTATCTCGTGCCAAGCCGTGAACTGTTGGCGGTCCTCCAACTCTGGAGAGCCAGCCAGCAGATCATCTTCCGGTACGACGTCATCCCTGGTCCGAAAGTGTTCGAAACCCAGATCCACGGGAAGCGGTTCGAGATGTACAACGATACCGTCCTGGGCTTCAACAAGTCGGGCAAGGAAGTGGCGCGTATTCAGGTCGAAGAGCCGATCTACGTTCGGCCGGCCGAGCGCGTAAACTGGCTGTAACAGGTCAGGACTGAGTCGCGAGAGTTGAGGGCTGAGAGGTATTCGATCTCAGTCCTCAGCACTCAGACCTCAGCGCTACGAGCAAACGGAGGGGCAGGGTTCCGACAGGGACCCTGCCCTTTCTGTTGGTACCGGTCTTTCGGCTCAGGCCGAATACCCCTTCTGCGCACTTGACGGGTTCCAGGGGGTTCAGTAAAGTTGATTCAAGGTGCTGATCTCATCCCAAGCCACGGGGTACCCCCAGCGTGAACTCCCGTCAGCCGCCTCTGATGCCATTCGCGGCACAAGCTATTCCCTTCGACGAGTTTATCGCCTCAGGTAAACTGCCTGAGGGATACTTGAGCAGTGAGTATCTTGCCCAACAGTTCGTGGAACGACTGGTGCATTACATTCTCAGCGTTCCCGCCGGCAGCTATACGATGGCTCAGCTCAGCCATCTCCTCGAGCAACTCGATCCCCGTGCCCAGGTGTTTTTTTTCAAACGCCTCAAAGAAACGAGTCCCGACAGCCTCAAGGATTTCGCTCCGCTCTATTACGGTTTCATGAATGAATTCCATTCACTCCTCTTTACGTAAGCCCCTGAAAATATTCCTTGTCGCCTTCGCGTTCTCATGTATAATTGGGCGGTTGATAACTTTGTAAAGGAGTGCCATGAATCCTACGCTACAGCGGGCCGTCACCAGCTTCTACAATCTCGTGTATGAAGCACAGACATTCGCCACCACCATGTCGCGCATCGACACGGCGGAGCAGGAACATTATGCCGGACGAATCGAAGGGTTGAACTGGGTGCTCGATCGGTGTCAGGAACTCGAAGACATGGATGCGAACCTGACCCCCTCGTCTCTGCAGCGCGTCTTGACGGAAGTCAAATCCGACCTCGATCATGAGCTCTCCGTACAACGGCGCGAAAAAGGGCGGCGTGCGGACGGCCGTGAAGAGGCCCTCAACTTTGTAGCGGATTATCTCTCGAGCCTCATTACAGCCACGGAGATCGAGTCCGCAAAAACACCGGCGGCGTAATCCTCCTCTGGTCTCGCAGGATGGGTCCCAGCCAGGTGCGCTCCGGCCTTCCGTAACAGACGGTCTATACCATGATGCGCGAGTGGATTATTTTCGCACTCTGTTTGGGAGTCGGCGGGCACATCGCGCTCGGCGTCGTCCTGCATGCCCCAGGACTCTGGCCTTGGAATACGGCGGCGCTCTACGGTCTGCTGAGCGGCCTTGCCGTCTACGCCCTGACGCACACGGTGCGTGCGATCTGGAAATGGGCACGGCCTCCTTCCACCGATGGTCAGAAATCTGATTCCGGCGCCTCCTGGTAACCGAACATCTGCATGAGAGAACAGCCGTTTCAGATTGACCCGACTCCAGTGGCTGCGTAAAATCTCGCTATGCCACTGCCTCCACGTAAACCAACTGGCCCAGGGTGGCCGCCGAGTGCTTCCCGGAGCCCTGGGCGATCAACAAGACCGACTGCACCGGCACAAGCCGATCAATTTCAATCGTTGAACGCGTCGCTGCTGTACTGCCCCCGCTGCCGTGTGGCCACACCGACGCGCCAACGCCTCTTACTCGTCCTCCCCACAGGCAACCTCTACGAATATTTGTGTCAGCAGTGCGGGACGTCGACGGGATCTAAGACCGACAACGAATAGCAGACGTCCGCGTCCTGCAAAAAAGAACACAGCGAGGGTGGGAAGGCACGTATCTCCTTGAGGATGGGGGATACCGTGCGTCCATCATTGAGAGAATACGCGGGAGGAATGGAGACGGGGACGGACCGGGAGCAAACCAACTGGGCTACAGCAGGCCTTCGAGCGGGATCCCTTCTTCTATCAACATGACAGGGATGTCTTCGCGGATCGGATAGAGAATCTTTCTGTCGGCTCTGATCAAGCCGCCGTCGAGCGGTTCCGTCACCGGCTTGTTGGCCTTGTTCTTCAACTGCCCGCGGCTCACGGCGTCGTTGACCTTCGCAATCAAGCCCGAATCCGCCAAACTGACATTCTGTTTCGTTTCCGGACAACAGAGAATGGCGAGCAAGTCCTTATCGACATTCACCGGCCGTATGGTCTCTGTCATCACGCCTCCCTGTGAATATCGAATCCGCTCAACGAGATGAGAATAGATCACCAACGCGGAGAGATCAAGTTAATTGTCCTTCACCCTCCTTCACTCAACCAATTCTGCTACACTAGGGGCATCTGGCCCGAGGCAGGGAGAGCACAGCGATGCCGACGATGTTGTGGCGGTGTTTTCTCGCGGGTCTGTTGACGTTGGTCCCGGCCTGGGCCACCTTCCTTATCCTCTCCGCTCTGGTTCAGACTATAAATCAGTGGGCCTACGACCTGCTGGGCACCGACACCATTGCGTCGGTTCCCGGCCTCAGCCTCTTCCTTCTCTGTCTCCTTGTTCTCTTGATCGGCGCCATCGCCACCCACGTCATCGGTAATCGCACGCTTCGATTGGCCGAACAATGGATCGACCAGATTCCGCTGGTCCGCAGCGTGTATCTCACGCTGAAGGGCATGACCGATCTCTTCAATTTCCGCTCACGTTTCGGTGGCAGCACCGTCATCGCGTTTCCATTTCCCCGAGACGGCCTCTGGGCTCTTGGCTTTGTGATGGGCACGGCGCCGAGGACGCTCCAGATCGTGCCAACGACCAATCTGCTGATGGTGTTCGTCCCCTCAGCCATCCATCCGTTCACCGGCTATCTGGCCTTCGTTCCGCACACGAGCATCCGGCCGATCAATTTGCTGCCGGAAGATGCCATGAAAATGGAATTTTCAGCCGGATTCTACAAACCTGGGCAGGGTTGGTTGAACGCTCCGAAGACACCCGCCTAATACTCATGGCACGACCGGACCAGATCACCGTGAGACTCGCTCGGCAGGAGGATGTCGATTTAATTGTCGCCTTCAGTACGGCGATGGCATTGGAGACGGAAGGGCGCCGGCTCGACCAGGAAAGGCTCAAAGAAGGAACCTTGTCCTTACTGGCCTCTCCCGAACGAGGCTTCTTCACGGTCGCGGAATTGCCGAAAGCGGAAGACCGAGTGCTCGTCGGCCAGCTGATGATCACCTTTGAATGGAGCGATTGGCGCAACGCCGCCTTCTGGTGGATCCAAAGCGTCTATGTGGAGCCGGCGTTCCGACGCCAAGGGATCTACCGCACCATGCATGACACCATCGTCGCCCAAGCGAAGGGCGATCGGCAAGTTTGCGGGATCAGACTCTACGTCGAACAGGAGAACCACACGGCTCAGACCGTGTATCGACGCGTCGGACTCGCCCCATCGGGCTACGCAATCTATGAACAGGACTTCGTGCTCGCACGACATCCATCACCCTCGTGAGGAACGTAAGTAAAGGAGGTTTCATGATACTCCGTCGATCCCTACTGTTGCTGACTGCGGCCGTCATGCTATGTCAGGGCTGTGCATTCAATCGAGGCACCCTCGGTGATGACATCAAACAGGAAGCCGTCACCGCGATTAACAAAACCACGACGACAAAGGCTGAAGTCCTCTCACTGCTCGGGGCGCCGGATCGAATCCTTCAAGTAAACGGGCGCGACGTATTCCAGTACTATCGTTATGACGCCAAAGCAGGGAGCTTGCTTCTGATCCTCGTGAATTTTTCACGAATTTCCATTAAGAGCGACGACCTTTTCGTAATTCTCAACCGTGAAGGCATTGTCGAAGACGTCATTTCTTCGAGACGAACAGACGGGCTGGAGTTTCGTTTCTGGCCTTTCGGAGACTGAAACGATGAACCTTGTGCGCAGACTTTGCTCCCTACTCTTCGCCACGGCGCTGTGCGCAACCTTCATCGGATGCAACGTGGCTCGCATCACGTTGAATACTCCGCTTACACAGGAAGACGTGGCGTTTATTGAGCCGGGACAGACTACGTTGGCCGACGTGATCACCAAATTGGGAGCGCCCGATTCCATTGCCGATTCTGATACAGGAATCGTCGCGACATATCGGTTCCTCGACATGAAGTATTCGCGTGTTAATTTCGGCTGGTTGTTGAAGCCTTGGTCG
>JBKJWE010000231.1:0-3876 GCA_046717045.1 Nitrospiraceae bacterium
GATATGTTGAGTTTGCCGGTCATCTCCGCGATGACCGGCATTGATTCACGATTCCACAACTTCGCCGTGCCTCAGTGTCCCTTCTTCTGGGCCAGCTCCGTTGTTTATCGAACGCCTGGCTTGCGTGGCGGTGTGTCGCCACCGGGGGGATTGGTGCCCTTGCGTGCGGGAGGCGCCGTGTCAGGATTGGTCGCTATACCTGGATCGAGGTTGGGCGGTTTGACTGCGCCTCCAGGATCTCTTCGTGTCTCCGGTACATGTTGGATGCCCGGATCAATCTTAGACGGGGCGGGTGGAACACCAGGCTCCAACGGTGTCTTGGGAGCGATACCTGGGGCTGGCTCACCACGGCTCTCAGGTGGGCGAGGCGGGGATCCACCATCGGCGGAGAGTGCCACTGTCGGAAGGAGGCTGAGCATGAGAATGGCGAGAAGTAGAGGAGCCTTCCCAAACCAGCTGATGGTAGAGAATGTGCGGGTAGCAATCCCGCAGCCATGTTGTGACAACGCCATATGAACCTCCTCGTCTGCGACTGTATGTACCCTCTGAGGGCTCGGCCTACTGATGTTTACCACCGCACCCCTTATGGTCACAGGGACAGGGACCCCCTAATTTTGCTTCCCGGCAATTCGAAGAACAAAACTCTTTCCCTGGCTCTACAGGACAGGTACAGGGTGGATGGCCGCATGGTTTTTCCGCCATGGTGTGCCTCTTTCTTCCGTTGAGGGCCGCCGTTCCTACATCCCGGTATGCTTCTTGAGAATCGGTGAGTCTTGTATCGCGGGATTCGCGGGAGCCAATGCTGCTGCCTGCTTAAACGCAGTAGTGGCTTCATCGTGTTTTCCCATCTTGTCGAGACTGAGGCCCAAATTATAGTGGGCTTCACCCGACTTCGGATCGGCCTTAATAGCTTTCTGGAACGAACTGGTCGCCACATCCATGTGACCCTGCTTGTAATGGCTGATGCCCTCGTCATTGTCCGCCCGACCAGGCGAACTGACCGCAGCCACGAGGGTCCCGCCGGATGCGGGGACAGACTCCGGGGTGCCGGTCTTCACCGGAGGAGGAGCAGGTTTACCCGAATCACAAGACACGAGGGTGGTGATGAGACCCGTAAGGATGAGACTGAGGGCGAGCGAGACCTGTTTCACAATACACCTCCTATCGGACATGGATAATCTTGTATGCAGATATTGTCCCAACCCAGCGGGACTTGGCTGATCAATACTGCTCACATTGGCAAGTCGTACCAATTTGATGAGTGGGCGCGTCACGCAGGTAAAGATCCCTACCGCTAGGGCAACCACCAGTTAACGTCCCACTTAGCAGACAGCTAGACTTATCTCGTCTCTCGCAATGGATCCATCCAACATAGAAAGGAAAATTTCATGGCTAAATACGGCAAGAGTGCACAGCGATCCGTCGAGCGAGCTATGCATAAACTGAAGACAGGTAGTTTAATGAGCGGGAAAAGTGGCAAGCGGGTCAAAACCAGAAAACAAGCCATTGCTATTGGACTTTCGGAAGCCAGGCGTAAAGGGGGAAAAGTGCCTGCCGAATAAGTTGCCAGCTATGCTCCGCCGGGACCTGATTGACTGTGTCTTAGAGTAGATCGCGCGCCTGGTCGGATTTGATCCCGTCACGCTCGAGAAATGGCTCAGGGCATCTGTTTCTGCGCTTTCCTAGGGGTTCTACTAGTCCCATGATTCGCAACCGCATGATATCGAAGTAAAGGGAAGAGATGATTGTCCCTTTGAACCGTCAAATAAGGAGGCTGCCATGAATCGCTTCATGTTCTCACTGCTCACAATCTTCATAATGAGTTTTGGCTTCGGGTCAGTGCAAGCGGCTGATCCAATGTCAGATAAGGAAGCGTCGCCAACGTTGAAGGAGCGCCTGACGAAAGACGCGGTGAAGGGGACCCTAATGAAGATGGAAGGCGAGTATTATTTTATCAAAGATAGCGACGGAAAAGAGACGAAAATTCATGTCGACAAGAGCACAAAGCTGGATAAAGTCGTTGTGGGCGATAAAGTCAAGGCTTACATAACAGACAAGGGACATACCACAACGCTTCAACGCGCAGATTGAGCACTGAGCCAGCGAGAACCTTCGAATCCTCCCTGAGGAATCCAAGCTGCCCGCCGCGATTGCGGAAGCCGAGCCAGGGGAGATGACAAGTGCGTCACAGCAGCGCGGGTCATCTCGCCCCTTCGGCTCGGTGGCAGATTTCCAAACGGTTGCCACTGGGATCCTCGAAAAAGACAGCATAGTAGCCAGGCCCTTCATGATACCCAGGGCCTTCGACGTTCCGACCTCCTGCCCTGATTACGATATCAGCCAGCATGTCCACATCACTGGTGCTATCAGCCCAGAACGCGATTCGACACTCGTTGGCAATATGCCGTGGTGACTCAGTGACGCCGAAAAACTCAGTTGCGCCGTCCGTTCCAGTCGCTTCGAACTGTAGCCAGCCTTCGATCCGGACGTCACGTGTGAACCCCAATGCAGGCAGGAGCGTCTCATAGAAGGGTTGCGCCTCGGCCAGACTGTGCACCCTCAGGTCAATGTGATCATATTGCCTCCGCATGTGAAAGCCTCACGAAGATGGGAGCGCCGCGAAGGGGTTCTGGCAGCGTTTGATTTCCTCACGCCGTTCGTGCGAGGCAAATCTATTGTTCCAAGAACTTCTTCAGACCAGCGAGCATCATCCCCCAGTTCTTTTCGGAATGAACACGCGCCTCTTCGGTCGCATTATTATCTTGGGCTAACGACACATTGGTTTGATGTCCGTCGGCTGACAGATCGATCGTTACCGTGTGATAGTTTTCTGGTTTGTCCGGGAGGCGGGAGAGTGAGCTGAAATGACTGTATTGGAGTTTTCGTTCCGGTTTGAATTGAAGAATCACGCCTTTGTCTTTGTACGATTTGCCCTGCCACTCTCCTTTCCACACAATTGGACTCCCTTCATGCCATTCCGAAACAACGTTGGTATCGAACATGTATTGCTTGATGGCTTGGGGGTTGACGAGCGCATTCCAGACTTTCTTGCTGGGGGCATCGATACTCATAGAAGCCTTGGCGATCAGGTTCTTGTCCATGGGTGGCTCCTTTCTAGATGACGCCTATTTGTCACCAAACCTCTTAGTCGCCTTCGGTAAGTCTCTGCAAAGTCGGAGATTGATTTATCACTCCGGAGACGATGCACAGATTATGGTAAAGGAGGGGGTGTGGCTGTTCAATGTTGAACCATGAATGGTGAATGATTCTGACGAGCGGCACTTCACGAACGACGTATGGGAGCCGGACCGCCACGCACCGCGAACTGGGGCCTGCGTTTAACGTTTATCCTGTCGATTGATTGATAAAGTCTTCGATTTCGTGGCGGAGGGCAGGGTAATTCGCCATCAGCTTGTCCGGATCACCGAGTTCGAGATCAGGCGCCTCGAAACCGAGCCACTCCGTGGTCCCGAGCAGCGAGAAGTTACTCCCCGCGCGCAGCCGAGAGATATGGAACGTGCCGCCGGGGATGAACAATTGCGGACGCATACCCGCAGTGAGGTCGGAGCCGATCACTGTGATCCCTCCAGTTCCGTCCGGATACAGCAACAGCACTTCCAACGGCGCTCCCAGGTAATGGTGATACATCTGATCGGAACGGATGCGGTGCAGGCGGATCTGCGCTTCCCGTGTAACCATAAAATAGAGCACGGAACCAAACGGGCGGCTTCCCTCATACGAGGCGGGCAAAGCCTGCTGAGGGATTTGCTGTCGGCTGCGGTAGGTTTCGGCGACGAACCCGCAAGTCGGGTGTGGTGCGAGACCGAGCATCGCTATGAGCTGTTTCGCCGTCTCCATCGCAGAAATGAGCGCCCG
>JBKJWE010000232.1:0-3247 GCA_046717045.1 Nitrospiraceae bacterium
AGATCTGCAGGGCGTTATAGATGCCCTTGGCGGGGTGATTGAGGATCAAGCGTGAATTCGTGATGTGGGTATCGATGAGTTCGTACTGCCCGCCGCTGTAGAAGAGATCGCAGTCGTCAATCTGACAGTTCTTGTAAACGTGATTGTCCAGCGCCAGTGTCGCCTTGCTGAACGTCTGCCCGTCAATGATGATGTAATTCGGTTCTAGCCCCATCAGTTCTTTCTCCGGCCGGGACTATAACAAAGTCCTTCCGATCCAGCAAACCCGCAACGGCGCCGCGGGCGCCTTTCCTTTCCCATTCCTCTAGAGTATTCTTCCGGCTCATCATGAGGCATTTGACTCCATGGATGAAGCTCGCCCTGCGGTTGTGTCTCTGGCTGGTGACGTTCAGTGGCTGCGCGGAAGTCGGGCCGAACGGAACAGCCAGTTACCCGGGCCAGCGAGCGCTGATCGGCAAGACCAAACAGCAGCTACTCGCCTGTGCAGGAATTCCGGTCAGTGTACGTACAAGTGGGGATCGGGTCTTGTTTCTCTACCACAAGCAAGCCTCGCTCTTTGAAGAATCGTTCCCGGGCTCGAAGAGCAGTGTGCCCATGGTGCATCATGGATGTCGCGCGACGATCGTGCTCCAACAGGATCGCGTCAGCGACGTGCGGTACGAGGACGAACCCAGTTCGTATCGGGGTGAAGATCATTGCGACAAGATATTCGCGCCCTGTGTCAATCCGTCGCAGCCTGTGCCACCCCGCGCACAGAATACGAGCAATTCCTCGCGCCGGTCCCAGCTATCTCAGCAGTCAGAACCCACTGGTGGTGGTATCAGGCCTCCTCACCTTTCATCTTGATCCCATCGCCCCATCCGTTTAGAATGGCCCGAATTTTCAGGCAGTTAGCTTCTCGATAGCACCTGCACCACCGTCGGTTTCCCCACTAGCCTCACTTACTGTGGATGGGTTGAAGCCATGGGGAACCGTGTGACATATGAAGCTCGTTTAACCACTAGGAGGGTATCCCGTGAGCGACTCAGCGATTGTGACCTTTGCTTTGATAGCGGCCGTAGCTGGCATTGCCTATGGCCTGTACCTGGCCATGTGGGTATTCAAACTCAGTGCCGGGAACGCGAAGATGCAAGAAATTGCCAAGGCCATTCAGGAAGGCGCGGGCGCCTATATGAATCGCCAATATAGGACCGTCGGCGTCGTGGCGGCAGTGCTGTTCGTCATTCTCTGGGGCGCCGGATCGTTCTCCGATAAGTTCGGCATGCTGACGGCGATCGGCTTCCTCGTTGGAGCAGGAGCCTCCTCGATTGCCGGCTATGTCGGGATGATCATCGCGGTACGCGCGAATGTTCGGACAGCTCAAGCGGCACACGATGGCATGAACGCGGCGTTGACGGTGGCTTTTCGTGGTGGGGCCGTGACGGGACTGCTACTGATCGGCCTTGGTCTCCTCGCGATCACAGGGTTCTATACGATTGCTGCGAAGATGGCCGGTCAGGAAAAAGCCATTCACGCCTTGTTGAGCCTCGGGTTCGGCGGCAGCTTGATTTCGGTCTTTGCGCGTGTGGGCGGCGGTATCTATACGAAGGCAGCGGATGTGGGCGCGGATTTGGTCGGTAAAGTCGAAGCGGGGATTCCAGAAGACGATCCACGCAATCCGGCGGTCATTGCGGACAATGTGGGCGACAACGTGGGCGACTGCGCCGGCATGGCAGCGGACTTGTTTGAGACCTATGCGGTCACGACCGTGGCAGCGATGGTATTGGCCTTTACGCTGTTCAAGGGCGCGAGCGCTCCGATTCTGTACCCACTGGCCTTAGGGGGCGTAACGATCTTCGCGACGATCATCGGCATTCTGTTTGTGAAAGTCAGTCAGGGCGGTGAGATCATGCCGGCGTTGTACAAGGGCCTGTTCGTAGCCGGTGGCATTGCAGCGGTGGCGTTCTTCCCGATCACGTCGAAGATCATGGAAGGCGTGGGCGGTGTGAGCGGCATGAGCTATTACCTTGCAGCCTTAATTGGACTGGCTGTGACGTTAGCGCTGGTGTTCATCACCGACTATTACACCTCGAAGAGTTATGCGCCGGTGAAGGCCATTGCCAAGGCCAGCGAAACGGGCCATGCGACGAACATCATTGCCGGTCTGGCAGTGGGTATGCAGTCCACGGCCGCTCCGGTGGTCGTGATTGGGGCGGCGATTCTCGGCAGCTACTGGATTTGTGGTGGCGCGGCCTCGGGTGGGTTGTATGGCGTCGCCGTGGCGGCGGTGTCGATGTTATCGATGGCCGGCATTGTGGTGGCGATCGATGCCTTCGGTCCGATCACCGACAACGCGGGAGGGATCGCAGAGATGGCGCATCTCGGCAAAGAGGTGCGGAACATCACCGATCCCTTGGACGCGGTCGGCAATACGACGAAAGCGGTCACGAAGGGTTATGCAATCGGATCAGCTGGATTGGCCGCGGTGGTGTTGTTCGCCGAATACGCGCGTGAAGTGGGCAAGGGGAGCGGGGCGAGCACGTTCGATCTCTCCAATCCTTCCGTTCTGGTCGGACTCTTCTTGGGTGGGATGCTGCCCTTTATCTTCGGCGCGCTCTGTATGAAAGCGGTAGGGGAGGCGGCCGGTCTCGTGGTGGAAGAGGTGCGCAGACAGTTCAGGACGATTAAAGGGATCATGGAAGGAACCGGCAAGCCGGAATACGGGACCTGCGTGGATATTGTGACTCAGGCGGCGATCAAGAAGATGATGGTGCCGGGATTGATTCCAGTCATCTCCCCGATTGTGGTCGGCGTAATCCTGGGGCCGCAGGCATTGGGCGGTATGCTCGTCGGCAGTATCGTCACCGGCTTGTTCGTCGCGATCTCGATGACAAGTGGCGGGGGTGCCTGGGACAATGCCAAGAAATTTATTGAAGAGCAGGGCAAAAAGGGGACGGATACCCACAAGGCGGCGGTGACAGGTGACACGGTTGGTGATCCCTACAAGGATACGGCTGGTCCAGCGATCAATCCGATGATCAAAGTCATCAATATTGTGGCCCTCCTGATTGTCTCTCTGATTATTTAAATAGCATTTTCTCGTGAAGCGTGAAATGTTTTCAGAAGATACAAGAGACGAACGACGCTTCAGATTGCTGCCGTGGCTTGACGTCTGAAAGAGCCTTGCGGTAAGGTGATCGGGCGGGATCAATCTGTGATCCACGAGAGTTTCCCAGAATCACGGGAGGTGCTCGGATGGAGAAACAAG
>JBKJWE010000233.1:0-9130 GCA_046717045.1 Nitrospiraceae bacterium
GAATTATTCCCATGGGTCATCTAATTTTCCTCTCACAACGTACGACACGGCTGGGCTCGCAGCATCAGCCCGATATCTTATTGGGCCTGTTCTCGCAAACCTGAGCTACAATTGGCTATACTTCGCAAACTCCTTCGCTCAGACGGGTCAGGGACAGACCGAGTATGCGTTCTCAAAAAAGATGATTCTCTTGTCGTTCTCCTATGCATTCACACCGGGTCAATCATTCTTTAGGATGGACCGATTTGGGCGCGCCGGCGGATCAGATTCTCTTGACAGTGCTGCAACTCCTTCAGAATCTGGTCCCGGAAATGTTCCTCCAAGTGACGGGCCGGGAATCTTGAAGAAGGAGTGAAGAGTGTTTACGGGTCTCAATTCACCGGAAGACTACCTGAAGGTCATCAAGAATCACCGCTGGATGATTCTTGTTCCGATCCTGGTGTCTGTCGCGCTTGCCGGACTCCTATACCAGTGGCTGCCCAAGACCTATCGTGCGTTCACGCTGATTAATTTCGAAGGTCAGAAAGTAATGAATGTACAAGGAGTACAAGAAGTCGGTGAATTCGGGCGATCGTTTGACGGACCTGACAACATAACGACGGCTCGAATCACGGCGATGAAAGAAGTACTGTACAAGCAAGAACTGTTGAGTCGGGTCGCGCAGGAATTACATCTCTACGGCTATGAAAAGGAACAATCAACACCCACGGGTGACGATGCGGTGGCGAGGCAGATGCGGACCCTGGTAAAAATTGACATCGACAAAGAGTCCTCATTTATCCGAGTGTCGTTTGGCAACCCCGAACCGGATGTGGCGCGGGATGTCACGAATAGGTTGTCTGAATTGTTCGTGGAAGAGCATGTGAAAGCTCGCACAGTGATAGCTGAAAGCTCCACGGAATTTCTCCAGCACGAGTTGGATGCGATGAAGGTGCAGTTGGAAAAGAAAGAGCAGGCGCTTGCTCAGTTCAAACAGGCTCATTTAGGACAGCTGCCTGAACAAATGGATTCGAATATTCGAGCGATAGATAGATTAGAGACCGAAGCGACGGCTCAACAAGAACTGGAAAAGTCGATCAACATTCGCTTGGAATCTGTGGACAAGGCGATAAGGGAGTATGAAGATCCAAGCAATGAGTCGAGTCCGATGCGCGCGGCAAAAGATCCGCGTCTCGCAAGGATTAAGGAGCTTGAGAGGACATTAGCTGGTTTACGATCGATGTATAAAGAGTCGTACCCCGATGTCGCGCGTGTACGAAATGAGGTTATTCAACTGCAGGCGATGACAACCGAGGAGTATGTGGCGCTCTACATAGATCTGGAGCCCACGGAGACTGATGGTGTCAAAAAGGGGAAGCGAAAGCTCGTCGACCCTTACAAGGCAGAGCTGCTAAAGCAAAGGGAAGAAGTGCTCGGTCAGTTGCAGCTGCTACGGCTTCGGCAAGCTCGGATTGCCACAGACATAAAAAAATTTGAGGCGAGAATCGATGGGACGACCGTGCATCAGCAAGAACTTATGACGACACAGCGTGACTATGATAATTTGCAAAAGAATTATCAGGCGTTGTTGGAGAAGAAGCTCAGTGTGGGGATCGCAGGCAATTTGGAAAAGAAGCAGCAAGGAACACAAATGCGTATTATCGATCCGGCCCGTTTGCCTGACTGGCCTGAAAAGCCAAATGTGCTCATTATCATGCTTGGCGGACTGGCGTTCGGTTGTGCTCTGGGATTTGGGAGTGCATTTGGTCTCGAAATAATGCGGCGGGGTTTTGTAACGGGCGAAGAGATAGAGGTCACCCTCGGAGTACCGGTGCTGGCGACGATTTCTGAATTTGAATCGGCTATGCCCAATGCAGCAAAAACATCAACAGGGCCGGCTCGTCATGAGGGGCGGTTCTTGTCTTTGCCAAGTTTGAACATGGAAGGATCGCTTGCCACCAACGGGGCGCGTGTTGCTGTTGGGCCGGAACTCGTGGCCATGTGGTATCCCAGATCAGCTGTGGCCGAGCAATATCGGGTTGCCGCAACAAGGCTTGGCCTGATGGTGGCAAGACAAAAGAGTGTGGTTGTGTGTATCACCAGCGCCTTAATGGGAGAAGGGAAGAGTTCTACAGCCCTAAATATGGCGCATGTGCTGTCGAGATCTCTAAACAGGAAGACCGTGTTGGTCGATTGCGACTTGAAGAGACCGATGATACATGCCTATGCAGGAATGGAGTCCACTGCGGGAGTAGCCGAGGTCTTGGTCGGTCATAAGACTGTCGAGGAATGTCTTGAGTACCATGAGCAATTGGGAATCTGGATCCTGCCCGCCGGGATTGAGCAATCCGGAACTGCTGCGCTGGCTCACGTCGATCGGCTTTCGGAACTCATTGACAATCTTCGCACGCGCTTCGACTACGTGGTGCTCGATTCTCCGCCGCTTCTCTCGGTGGCAGAATCGATGCTCATCGTTCGTCTGGCAGACATAGTGGCTCACGTTATTCGGGCTCGATCTACTCGCCGGGATGCGGTTACCAGCGCACTCAAGATGATAGGCGAGGAAAGACCCGTCGCAGTAGTGTTGAATGGGGTCGGATCGAAAGACGTGCCGTACTCATACTATAGCTATGGCAGTGGGGTCTATGAGTCTCACCATAAACAGATTCGATAGGTCCAATTCTGGCAGGGTCGTTTCCTTTCCGCTCACGCACTCCGCCAAGGGGATCTTCCGCATCCCAGGTTCGCGAAGGCGTATTTTGATCTTGGGTGTTGGATCGTTGGCCCAGGGGCTTTCTCAAGTGCTTCTTTCGCGCAACAAAATGTTTACCGATGTGGTCGGCCTTCTGTCGAAGGACAGCGACCAGATAGGTGAAGAAATAGTCGGTACGAAAATTGTGGGGACAATGGACCAACTGCTTGCTGTCGTCGAGAAACACAGCGTCGATACGATCGCAGTATGTCTGGAAGATCGGCGTGCCGTTCTGCCTGTCCAGACTCTTCTTGATTTAAAGGGTATCGGCGTGGACATTTGGGATGGCCACCAGTTGTATGAGGAAGAGTCCGGCCGGCTTCCCATCGATGAGCTAAAGCCGAGTGCCATCATTTTCTCAAGAGCCTTCAAGAGGGGAGTTGTCGTCAGGACGACGAAACGCTTGATAGACTTCTTTGTCGCATTAACAGGCCTAATTCTCACCCTGCCTCTGTTGGGGTTGATTGGATTTCTTGTCAAGTTGGATTCGCCGGGGCCTGTATTTTATCGGCAGGTCAGAGTTGGACTTCAGGCTCAACCCTATATGATTTGGAAGCTTCGTTCCATGTTCATTGACGCGGAAAAAGGAGGCGCCAGGTGGACCTCGGTCGAGGACCCGCGCATTTCCCGCATAGGGTGGTATTTGAGGAAATGGAGACTCGACGAAATCCCCCAGCTCATTAATGTAATCAAAGGAAAAATGAGTTTGGTCGGCCCTCGTCCGGAGCGCCCGATTTTCGTCCAGGAACTCAGAAGAGTCATTCCGTTTTATGACCTTCGGCATGCCGTCAGGCCCGGAATTACCGGATGGGCACAAACGCAGTTTAGGTATGGGGCTTCGGCAGAAGATTCTCATGTGAAACTGCAGTACGACCTTTACTATGTGAAGAATATGTCGACACGGCTCGATCTGCGTATTTTGCTTCATACGATACGGGTCATTCTTCTCGGTGAAGGAGCTCGATGAATAGTGTTAGTGAGAGACCCATGCATTGCCTCTCCTTCGATGTGGAGGAGCACTTCCAGGTTTCGGCATTTTGGTCGGAGGCGAGGAGGCAACAGTGGGATCACTATGAAAGCCGAGTCGAGAGCAATACAAGGAAACTTGCGGAAATGTTGGCCCAACATGGTACAAAAGCCACGTTCTTTGTGCTCGGATGGGTGGCTGAACGGTACCCGAGCATGGTCAAGGCCCTGGCAAGCCAAGGTCACGAGATTGCTTCACATGGATATGGACACGAATTGGTCACAACTCAGTCGCCAGGGAGTTTTCGTCATGATGTGAGACTGGCAAAACGTATCCTGGAAGACTTAATAGGGACTTCTGTG
The DNA here is from genome assembly GCA_046717045.1 of Nitrospiraceae bacterium. Lineage (GTDB taxonomy): Bacteria > Nitrospirota > Nitrospiria > Nitrospirales > Nitrospiraceae > JBKJWE01. The sequence goes on from JBKJWE010000233.1 coordinate 4,061, forward strand.
AATGGATATCGAGCCCCCAGTTTTTCTATTACTGTGGAATCCCAATGGGCACTATCGATTCTAATCGAAGAAGGCTACAGTTACGATTCCAGCATATATGATCGGTTTCACCGATATGGAAATTGCAAGCGCTATGACGGATGTTTCGAAATTAAGACGCCTGCTGGAAGGATATGGGAGATAGCTCCCTCGACTCTGAATATCTTGGGTTATCGAATTCCAGTAGCCGGTGGTGGTTATTTTCGCCTGTTCCCCTATGCGGCGTCTAAGGCATTTCTCAAGCGCCTTGAGGGTCAGGGAACGACGTTTGTCATGTACCTCCATCCATGGGAAATCGATCCCCGCCAACCTCGTATGGAAGGGCCGTTGGTGTCACAATTTCGGCACTACCTAAACCTGCACAAGACGGAGAAGCGTCTGACTGCACTGCTGGAGGATTTTCAGTTTGGCTCGATTGCAGAAGTTCTAGGGTCGGTATGGTGCACGGAACATGAAAAGAGTGCCATGGCAGACTTGATTCAGTCTGGCGGCAGTCAAGTTTGCTGAAACGGTCGGATAACCGAATATCTTCGAGTATATTTAGGACATGAAGCTGGACAGTCAAGTGGCAAGCTGGTCTGAGAGTGGGCACAAATCTCACCAAGAACGGACCGGTGCAGTAAACCTCGTTCGAGTGGGATCCAAATATTTTATTCAAAGGGTCATGACTAGTTTAGCGGGTCTTGTTGAAGCATTTCTAGCAAGAGCTGGCACAGGTTGTCGTGGCGATGATTGAACCGGAACTCCCATTCCTTGAGATGCAGGTAGAACCGATCCGGCCGAATGCCCCGCCGCTTCGCCAACCGTGTTTTCGCCGTGCCCCAGAAGCTTTCAATGCCATTGATGTGAATGCCACGGCCCCGAGCGAACTCATTGGCGCCATGCGGGACCCGATGATGCTTCCGATAGCCCACATCGACCCAGCCATCATAGCCGCGCCAGCCATCCGAATGCATGACGCTCCGGTTATCAACTCTGCGGCGCACAAGGGCTTGCAGCGTGGGCTTGCTCGCATCAGGCACGATCTCCGTGTAGACCTTGCCATTGCGCTTGAAGATCCCGAACACGATGGTTTTGCTGCCGGCTCCCCGGCCGCGCTTGCCTTTGACGCGCCGCGGACCAAAGTACGACTCATCGACCTCCACGGTTCCGCGCCACGGCGCCGCTTGCTCGCAGACCCGGGCGATCCGTTGCCGTAAGGCGAGGAAGGACCGATTGACCGTATTGCGGTTGAGGCCGGTGAGGACCGCCACTTTCGTGGTCTCCAGGTCGAGCGCCAACAAGCGAACCGCCTCCCGAAACTGGGGCCTCGAAATGTGCGCATGCTGGACGGAGCGATTTTTCCGCGCCATGACTGCGTAGTGTACCGTTTTCCTGTACTAAACTAGTCATGACCCTATTCAAATTAACGAATAGTGGGGGTGGTCAGCATATGAAGGGGAAAGCTGTCCGAAGAGAGGGATTCGCGTTATCACGATTGGAATCCGTAATTTGCGGTAGCTTCCTCGCGGAGTTCATCTTGGCGAGCATCGGTTGAGTAACTATGGCGGAGAATATCCAACAAATGAATATTGTAGGTCCAGACGTGGCGGTGGAAAATCCCTCGTCCTCCTCGCATCGCACCGTAATTGAGCCCAGCAAGAGGCGGTTTTACCTCAATCTGCGTGGGATCTGGGAGTTTCGCGAATTGCTGTTGTTTCTCGCATGGCGCGATCTCAAGACTCGGTATGCCCAGACCGCCATTGGGTTTGCCTGGGCGATCGTCCAACCGGTTGCGATGATGCTGTTGTTTACACTCGTGTTCAGCAACTTTGCCAAACTCCCGTCAGACGGGGTGCCGTATCCGCTCTTTGTCTATGCGGCTCTTTTGCCATGGAATTATTTTGCAAGAAGTCTCGATAAGAGCAGCTTCAGTGTGGTGGCGGAGGCGAACCTCATTAGCAAAGTGTACTTTCCCCGCATTATTGTGCCAATTTCGGCCACGCTCGCAGGGTTGGTCGATTTCACGATTGCCTTTTCCCTTCTCCTTGTAATGATGGCGTTCTACGGGGGTATGCCGTCATGGGAGGCCCTCTTCATTCCTATTTTTCTGCTCTTGACCATGCTGACATCACTTGCGGTGAGCCTGTGGCTAGCGGCTGTGTTTGTGCGATTTCGCGATAATGCGGCTGCGATGCCATTGGTGACACAGATATGGATGTTTGGCTCGCCCGTCGTCTATCCCGCGAGTCTGGTACCGGAACAATGGAAATGGCTCTATAACCTCAATCCTATGGCAGGAGTCATCGAAGGGTTTCGGTGGACGTTGCTGAAGACCCCTCCTCCAAGCCTGGATAGGATAGCCGTGACGGTTGTGCTTGTAAGTGCCCTCCTCCTCTTGGGCATGTCGTACTTCAATCGTATGGAGCGCAAGTTTGCGGATGTGATCTGATCCCTTCGTATGGCCGCTCGTTCATCCCTTGTGGTTGAATCGGCAAAAGCAACAACCAGTTCTACGGAAGGTCAATGGTAGCGTGACATGAGTACTGTGACTATTCGGGCTGAAAATCTCTCAAAAAAGTACATGATATCCGTCAACAAGGACTCTCAAGGTGGATCATTGGCGGAACACTTGCATGATGGGACCAAGAAATTGCTCAGGCTCCGGTCCCCCTTCAGTACGCAGAATTTGGTGAAGGAAGAACTGTGGCCAGTCAAAGATGTCTCGTTCGAAATTCGCGCGGGAGAGGTCGTCGGCATTATCGGTCGAAATGGGGCGGGGAAAAGTACGCTGCTCAAAATCCTGTCTCGTATTACAGACCCCACCAGCGGCCGAGCCGAAATCTTCGGGCGCATCGGAACGTTGCTGGAGGTCGGCACCGGGTTTCATCCAGAGCTGACGGGTCGGGACAATATCTATCTCAGTGGGATCATTCTGGGGATGAAGAAGGCGGAAATTAGTCAGAAGTTCGAAGAAATCGTCGAGTTTGCCGGGATCGCCAAGTTCATCGATACGCCGGTGAAGCGGTATTCCAGCGGGATGTACGTCAAGCTCGCTTTTGCTGTGGGTGCCCATCTGGAGCCTGAGATTCTGATTGTGGACGAAGTGCTGGCGGTCGGAGACTCGCAATTTCAAAAGAAGTGCTTGAACAAGATGCATGACATCGGCGATCACGGTCGCACGGTCCTGTTCGTGTCTCATAATATGTCGGCGATCACGCGGCTATGTCCGCGTGCGATCCTTCTAGAGAATGGAAAGGTCATCGCGGATGGTCCATCCCACCAAGTCGTGAGTTCCTATCTGCACTCTGGATTCCGTTCCCGAGCAAGCCGGGAGTGGCCAGACCCTGCGGCAGCGCCGGGTGACGAGAATGGTCGCCTCCGGGCGGTGAGGGTACGAAGTGCAGAGGGTCAAGTTACTGATGCGATTGATATTCGGCAACCGTTCGCGATCGAGATCGAATATGACGTACTCAAGCCGGACCTTCTGTTCTTTTCGAGCTTTCGGTTTCTCAATGAAGAAGGGATGCTTGTGTTCGACTCGTTAGATATGGACCCCGAGTGGCGAATGCGCCCTCGTCCAGCTGGGCGCTATGTCAGCGCCGGCTGGATTCCCGGCAACCTTCTTGGCGAAGGAACCATTTTTGTCAACGTCGCCTGCACCTTACATGCACCATCTAAAGACTTTTTCTATGTGAATGAGGCTGTCACCTTCCAGGTGATTGACAGCTTGGATGGAGATAGTGCGCGTGGCGACTGGGCAGGGGAATTGGGCGGAAGCATTCGCCCGTTGTTGAAGTGGACGACTCAATTCATGCCACGGTGAGATAGAGTACGCATGAATCCTGAACGTCAGTTGTTCTAGAAAACAATCAGGAGGTGGAAAGGAGCACATGATGGGGGTCAGAGGAGTTATCAGATCAGTGTTGCAAGGCGCCCGACACTGGTTGGAGGAAACGGAAAACCAGCAGATGTCTTCGGCGGAACCCGAGCAGGTCCCCTTCGACAATAGTTACAAGTGGCAGTGGGCCAGCATGAAGAAGCTCATGAAAGAATCAGTCGTTGCGAAGAGACCTCACTATGTGTGGGGTGTGTTGCAAGGCGCAGCCTTGGGAAAGGTTCTTGGATTGCAACGTGTGTCCATGATGGAAATTGGCGTAGCAGGGGGTGCTGGTCTGTTGGCGATGGAACGAGCTGCAGAAATCTGTGAAGAATTGACGAGCATCACGATCGATGTCTACGGATTTGATACGGGGGCCGGGATCCCGAAGGTTCAAGACTACCGAGACGTGCCGTACAAATGGTCCGAGGGCTACTATCCCTGCGATCTAGTTGAATTGAAGAGGCGAGTGCGACGCGCAGATTTGCGGATCGGTCTCCTGAAGGAGACGATGCCCGCCTTCCTGGCACAGAATCCAGCCCCAGTCGCCTTCGTCGCGTTTGATACAGGTATGTACAGTTCGACCAAAGACGCCCTCCGTCTATTCGAAGGCGTCCATGACGTCCTTATACCCAGGGTTCCCTGTACGTTCCGAAGTGCCATTGGAAAGGAGGTAAGCGACTACGGAGCTGAGTTACTGGCGATTTCCGAATTCAATAGTAGTCATGCCATGAGAAAAATCTCGTCGATTCGTGGTCTGACATACTTTGTCCCGCCACAGTTCCGGTCGTGGTGGATTGAAACAATGTATACTTTCCACATCTTCGACCATCCGCTCTACGGTGCTCCCGATGCATACAAGCTCTCAGCGGCTATCGATCTGGATGACACCGAGCATTTTCTGGCACCGAGCTGAGGTTCCGATGGGGACTCGCACGGGTTGGTACATGTGGAGAATTGAAGACCAGTAAGTTCCTTGTTAGCACGAAGAATCTGACTGAGGAGGACGACGATGAAGGCTGTGATTCTTGCGGGCGGGTTGGGAACGCGTCTTTCCGAGGAGACACAATTGCGGCCGAAGCCGATGGTGGAAATTGGTGGCAAGCCGATCTTGTGGCACATCATGAAGATCTACGCCAGCCATGGCATCAAGGAGTTTATTGTCGCGCTTG
>JBKJWE010000234.1:0-4912 GCA_046717045.1 Nitrospiraceae bacterium
CCGCTATCGTTTCCGACAAACAGCGCCGAACGTTTGAGTACCGCCGCGAAAGTTCTCACATCTGAGAGCCCGGCCATACTGATCGGATCACTCTTCGCCGTTCGACAGATGCGTTGCGCGAGATCGCCCTCTTGCTCGCTCCCACCAATGAGCACCTGACAACGATATTCGGCTGCCAGCCGATCGGCCAGCTCAGCGAATTGCTCGAAAGGCCAGGCTTTAAACCAATAGCGCGCACCAGGCTGGAGAACCATAATCGTCTGTTGCCCTCTCAGGCCGAGTCGATCTAACAGCTCGTCGGCCCGTTGTTCGTCGTCAGGAGTGAGCCACAAGCGGGGCCGGCTATCGCCGGCAAGGATACCCAAGGGTGTGAGCGATGCAAGATCGCGCTCGATCCTATGGCCAGGCAAGTGGGCCTTGACCACAACCGTAAAGCACCTCCCCCGCCAACGTTGTTCGTCGTTAAACCCGATGCGTACCGGCGCCCCGCTTATCCAGGTCAAGAACGCGGATCGGTCGGCGTCCGTCAAATCGATGACCGTATCGAATCGCCTTCGTCGAAGGTACGACAGCACGCGCCACTGGGCTGCCAGCGATCTCTTGTCCAACGACAGGGTCTCATCCACATGCGGATTGGCGGCGAGAATCGCTTCCGTCCCACGATTGACGACCACGGTCAGGCGCGCGGCCGGATACGCAGCCTTCAAGGCCTGCACCGTCGGCGTGGCAAGCAGCACATCGCCGATATAGCGAAGCTTGATGACGAGGATGTTGCGCATGGGTATGCCGGTCAAAAGGTCTATGAGGTCATCAAGTCAAAAGTCTCTGCTCAAAGAATAATCCTGACTTGATGACGTGTCGACTTTCGACCTTTTGACTATTTCTGTCCCTCGACACATTCCCGGTAAAGCGCCACGGTCTGCGCCGCCGCTTGTTGCCACGAAAACTGCTTGGCTCGTACAAATCCCTTGGCCTTCAACGAAGCCCGAAGCGGCTCATCCTCAAGCACACGGATCATCGCCTCTCCGAGCGCTCGCGCATCGTGGGGATCTGCCAACACCGCCGCATCACCCGCCACTTCTGCTACTGCGGTTGAATTGGCGGTGAGCACCGGCGCTCCGCAGGCCATCGCTTCCAGCACGGGCATCCCAAACCCTTCATACAACGAAGGGAAGACAAATAGATCGGCGGAAGAATACAACAATTGGAGATCGGCGGTGGACAACCGTCCCGGACAAAGCACCTTTTCCATTAAGCTCCGCCTTCGAGCCGTCTCTTCATAGTTCCCGAACGGATGGATCGGCGAGCCGACCAGTAGCAGCATTCTCGATCCTAGCTTCTTCCGTACTATCTCCGCTGCTTCAAGAAATATCTGATGATTCTTGCGCGGGTCCGCCCCTCCGATGAATAATACATAGTGCTCAGCCTTCAGACCGATCCGATCCCGTAACTCCGCCATCGCCTGATCGTCCCGACGTGGCATGAAATCCTCCGACACGCCGTTGGGAATGACGACGATGTGCTCGCGCTTCAAGTCATACAGCTCCACCAATTCTCGGGCGGAAAATTCAGACACTGTAATGACCCGCCTAGCCCGCAGCGCCGTCTGTCTCGTCTTGAATGACGACGCCCATTGTCCCAACATCTTTTTCGAGTACTCCGGATGGCGATCCAGCCAGAGATCATGAATCGTCACGACTCCGCCATAGCGCCCGAGCGTCTGCATTTTGAAGTTGGTCCCATGGTAGAGATCCAATCGATCGGACGGCCCTCGCTTCCGCATTCGCCAACGACTCGACTCAATCCACTGGACCCGCTCCTTGCCCTGCCAGGACTCCATTGATTCCGGCGGCGCCGCACCCGGCCTCGCATAGGCGAGAAAGTCGAGCGCGTGATCCTCTGCCAACATTCCGCGAAGCAAGTGGTACGTGTGCCAGCCCACGCCCCCTCTGTCGCCGATCATCGGATTGGCATCGAGCCCGATTCTCATGCCTGTCCCGTCCACGATGCGACCGCATGAGCATAGAATCGCTCCATCTTTTTCACCGAGGCTTCAAGAGTAAATTCTTCCTTCGCTCGTGCCTGACCCTGCTTGCCCATCTGATCTCGCCTCATGCGATCTCCTAGCAACGACACAATCGCTGCGCTCAGTCGCCGATCGTCTCCTGGGGGAACCAACAGGCCTGTCTTGCCGTCTACGACCACTTCGGGTAGCCCGCCCGTCGTCGTGGCGACCACCGCCTTGCCCATCGCCATAGCCTCGACCACCGCAATGCCAAATCCTTCCAAGAGCGCGGGATGCACGTAGAGATCGCACGTGCGCAGGATCGAGTGAACCGCCTCCTGGAAACCTGCAAAGTGAACGCGGTCCTCAATCTTGAGTGTCGACGCCAACGTGGCCAGGTGGTCGGCATAGTCGGCTGCACCTTCGCCCACCACGAGATAATGTACGGTAGGAACCGCGGCAAGAACCGCAGGCAACGCACGCAACATGACCTCATAGCCTTTTCGGGAAAAGAGATTGGCCACGGTCACCAGGACCGTCGCATCGAGGGGAATCCCGAACTGCGAACGGATAGCCTGGTGATCGATGGGGGGAGGTAACAGGGGTGTGGCAATTCCACTATAAATCGTTTCCACCCGTTCAGACGCCACACCTCCAGCCACGAGGCCCGCCTCAACATGCTTGGATATCGCGATAAGTCCCTGCAGCCGATCCAGCCCGTACTGTTTTGCTTTAGAAGGCTCAATTTCCTGTCTCACGTGGGCCACGACAATGGGAGGTCTGGAGACGCCTCGACCAACCGCTTCCATCACCTGAGGTACCCACCAGATATCATTCACATGGATCATGGCCGGTTGAATATGGTTCACCACGTCCCTGAGGCGCCTGACGGCTCCCCACCGCAGAGGAAACGCGAGCAGTTTCCTCCATGGCGGAAATCGAAGAGGATATGCAGGGACCTGAATGGCGTCGAGTCGCTGCCTCAGCGGCCCGGTCGCCGGACAGGCGACATGCGCGGTCCATTGGCGACGATCAAGCGCCTCGAGCAGGGCGATGAGATCGCGCTCCGCTCCTCCAATCGCTTCGATCCCATGGACGTAGAGAATTGGGGTGCCCACTACCGCCTGTCCGAATGAGGAGGGACTTGCCGGGTCATGTCCCACAACTTGGCGTACTTGACGAAGGTATACATACTCGCAAAGACGCTCACGATAAGCCCACGGACTCCATCGTGATACCCTCGTTTGAGCAGCCAGGTCTTGATCAACACCACAAGCGGACGGATTAAGAGGTCGATCCTTCGGACAACGCGAACCTTTTTCGCCTTCTCTTGTGCTGCCAAGGTCGTATACAAGCCGAACTTCTTAAAATGATCCTGAATGCGTCGTTCCGTATAGTGGTCGAACGGATGAACGAGCGTCCCGATCACCCCATCCACAATCAGATTTTCATGAACGGCAACATCGTTGTACTGGGCCGCCCCTCGTCGGATGAGTCGAATCTGATAGTCGGGATAGACGCCGGCCCCCCGTACCCAGGCGCCGTAGAAGAAGTTCCTCCGAGGAATCCGGTAGGCCACAGGAGCGCCTAATGTCCATGTATCGAGACAGGTTTTGATCTCTCCCCGCAGTGCTTCGGTCACCCGTTCATCCGCGTCGAGAATCAAAATCCAGTCGGATGCGGTCTGGGTCATCCCGAAATTTTTCTGAGGACCGAACCCAGGCCAGTGGCGAATCCACACCTTCGCTCCGGTCATCCGAGCCAATTCGACCGTGCGATCGCGGCTCTCCGCATCCACGACGATCAACTCATCCGCCCATTGCACCGACTTCAGACAGTCCTGAATATTCGTCTCTTCGTTTTTCGTGATGACCACACAAGCCAGGGTGGATAGACCGGATGCACTGGTCATGACGGCACTCCGCTGGGCAGCAGTGCCGCCGCCTGCTCGAACTGCCGTCGGTACTGTCCGACCACCCGGTCGGGACTGATCCAGAGCCGGCGCCAAGCCGTGGCACGATCCAACTCCTGAACCAATTTCCTCACAGGGTTCACCACCCGCCGAGCGAGCCGTTGCCCGACGGACGACGCAGAAAATTCTGTCGGTTTGCACCATAACTCGGCTTGTTCGGCCTGGCTCCACTTCTGATCAACGGTCCATCGTTCATGGATGCAGGCAAACGGCTCCCGCTTACTCTTGATCGTCGCCCGAATGAAATGGTGCACGAACGACGCCCCCACCACCATGCATCGCTTCACATCCCCGACGACCTGCTCGCGCTTGCGCAAGGTGTAATACAAATCCCAGTCGGCAGATTGAACCCGTTCATCCAACCCGCCAAGGACCTCGTAGGTCGATCGCCTGAGCATGACGCAGGACCCGACGATTCCCTCGAACATCGCGCGCGCGAACGCGCGGTGCGCCTCTTCGCAATAGCGTTCCCAATCGCCATACATGGCCTGGATCATGGTACGGAGCTGCTCGATGCCTTTCCCACTTGAGAGTCGCCCTTGACCGATCGCCGCCCAGCGTCCCTGCATCCAATCGGTCAAAGAGGGCGTCGGCATCATTTCCAACCCCAGTGGCGAGGCAGCATCGAGGCGATGGCGCTCCATCGGTTCGATCAAGAAGCCGTTCCAGTTCGGCGCCACGTACAAATCGTTGTTGATATGGCACAGGAACGCACCGCGCGCCTCACGAGAACCGAGGTTCATCGATTCGGGGTAGCAGAGGTTTCGCTCATTACGAATCACCCGGCACCCGCTCGCCTCGAAAAATTCCGCCGAACCGTCCGTCGAGTGATTGTCGATAACAATGACTTCGTAGGGACCAGTCGTGTATTTATTGATTCCCTCGAGAAAGAGCTGATTGTGTCCGAGTTGATTGTGAATGGCGACAACGATGCT
>JBKJWE010000235.1:0-3690 GCA_046717045.1 Nitrospiraceae bacterium
ACCCTGATTAATGTCTTTTCAGTTCCGAAGGGTAAAGAAGATGAATTCGTGAATTGGTGGCAAGACGTGAAGACCAAAATCATCAACCAGCCGGGGTTCATTAGCGGAAAGTTTCATAGGAGCATCAAGCCAGATAGCAAATTCAACTTCATTAACGTCGCGATTTGGGAAAATGAAGATGTGTACTGGAATGCCTATGAAAAGAGCGTAACGCACATGAAGGCAAAGTTAGGGCAGTTAGGGGTTGAAATGGTCCCGGCTCTCTTTAGCGTTGTTTTCGAGTACTGATTCAACCTTTACCAGTGCCGCTATGACCTGCGTTGCTGTCCCTCACAATCCTTTGTGAAAGAAAGGGGGGGTTAGGAAGTCTTGGCTCGCGAACCGAGGGCTTGGCGCTTCTCGGGGCAGTCGATGCCATTGAGCCGGATGCGTTCAGCCTTGTTGGTGTGCAGGACTTCGATCGTGTCACCATCGATGATGCCAAGACTACGGTTCCCGCTGATGCGCTACAAGCACACCCTTCCTATCCCTGTGTTTGAGCACATGTTTTGCGTCATGGTGCCAGCGTGGTGCCAAGCCTAAGAGTGTGATTTCAGCCTGGGCATGACCAAAGCCATACCGAATGCTTAACTGAAGGTATCGTGTGCCTATCCAGTTGAGCTTCTTTGATCCACTCAACGAGGCGAGGATTCTCCACCCCCCAAGGGACGCACCCCGGCACCGGCTTGTGCAAAGGGACCGTATTACGAAATGCCCCAGGGAATCAAAAATCCGGGTTAAGGTGAGAAAGGAAACCGATTAAGCGAATCCGACACGATAGTTCTGCCCCAGTTTAGCCACAGCGTACCCGAAGAAAAGGTGGGTCAACAACTCCACAAGCGATCCCGGGTACCACCTCGATTTTAAGAGGAGATACGCGTATCCTTCCGACGGTTCAAAAACAAATGATTGGGGAACTGCTATGGGAGACGCTCTGGCGAAAATAGTCCTATGCACGATTGGTTCAACGGGAGAGACCTTCCGTGGAAGCAGCATCTCTCCTTACCGGCTTATGATTTCCAATCTCAAGATTCCTCGTGGCAGGCAAAAGTAGCCCATGCGGTTTATACTTCTCCTTGCGCTTGTACTGACTTCATGTGCATCACCTCTTTCTCCGCTTCAGTCCGATGCCCCCCCAACGCCCTATGACCCTGAAATGGTATCCCTTGGCATCCGGGTGAAAGGCTTCAGCTCTTGCTGGGAATGTATGCCCCCTCAGATAGTATTTGCGAAGGTCAATACGGCAAATACATTCGATGCCAAGGAATTGTTTACTTCAAAGTATAGGATAGAAGATCGGTTCTATTTATTGAACGCCCCACCAGGCCGGTATGTACCCATTGCGGCATTGCGATGGCGGTCACGCGGGCGAGATGGATTTACACTAGAGAAGTTCTTCTTCACGAGAGAGGTGCTAAAGCTTGCTGAGCGAGCCGTCGCACCTGGGACACTGGCCCTGGTCGGGGACTTGGCGATTGGTCAGCAAGAAAGTCTCTCAGTATTGAACGGAGAAGATGATGTTCCAATCCATTATTGGGAAGAGTTGAGTCGCCGGACAAAGGACAGTTCGGATTCGTATCAAGTCTCAATCGTTCGATTCAGCAGTGGATCGGAAACTGAAGAAGAGCTGACAGCCCTCGTTGTCGAAGATATGCGCAAAGTCGGGTGGTTGGTTCAGCGACATTCAGACCATTTCATAATTGGTCACTGAACGAGGCGGCGACTGCTTTAACTATTACCCTGAGTCTGCGAATCTGCAACTCTCTGTTTATGTCCAACTCGACACATCGGACCACCCAAGTAGACATAATCGAGGGGAGGATTCAGAAGTTGTTGAAGAATTTGGTGGGCCGTGTAGGGGTCGAACCTACGGCCCGCTGATTAAGAGCGATAAGGGGCAATTTTTCTAACGGCTTGATTGGCAAAGTGGTTTCCCCGTTCCTTTGAAAATCAATGCCTTCATTCAATTCGATTGGTTCCATTTATTCTACTCGTTCTGTCCATTTCGCAGACTTTTAGCACAAATTTATCACCCTGGAGGCCCGCTGAGTTTCAAATCAGAAATCCTCCAGGAGCCCGATGCAGACCTCTGCAGAAACAAGCCTGCCCCATCGTCTCTCTAGTGTTCAAAATCCCAGATCAAATCCCTCACGGAACCTCTCGATTTACCAAGTCCTAGAGCGTATGCTTTCCGCTGATTCAAAAACAAATCATTCTGGTCGGGTCGAGGAGTGTCAAGGAGCACAGACCATAAGGACGACGCCGATCACGATCGCCCTAAGCAAGCTCATGACTTCATGGGTCACGACCATTCTCACGGAACCATCGATCCCGCTCTCTTGACCACAGATAAGGGGATACAAGCGATTAAGTGGTCGCTGGTCGTGCTGATGTTGACGGCTTTGCTTCAAGCAGCGGTCGTCACCTTAACCTCCAGTGTGGCTCTCCTTGCTGACACGATTCATAACTTCGCAGATGCGGCGAGCGGAATTCCCCTGTGGATCGCTTTTTTGATGGCTCGGAAGAAGCCAACAAAGGAATTCAATTACGGATTGGGCCGTGTCGAAGATATTGCAGGAATTTTCATTGTGGCTGGTATGCTACTGAGCGGAATAGCGACCGCGTACCTATCGTTCATTCGTCTCTTTGAGCCGTATCAGATTCAGCACCTCGTCGCTGTGGGAGCCGCCTCGATGACTGGATTCGTTGGAAACGAAGTGGCCGCGGTGATTAGAATTCGTACCGGGAGAGAAATTGGTAGTGCGGCTCTGATCGCAGACGGTCATCATGCCAGAATTGATGGCCTCACGAGTCTCAGTGTACTTGTAGGAGTCGTGGGGGTTTGGATTGGCTATCCTCAAGCTGATCCCATCGTCGGCCTCGTGATCACCGCGATTGTGTTCAAGATCGTATGGGACTCCGGGAAATCCATCTTCACTCGCTTGCGCGATGGGGTTGATCCAGCAGTCATCGATGAGGTTCAACTCGCAGCAGAGCACATTACTGACGTGCGGGAAGTCACAGAGGTGAGGGTCCGTTGGGTAGGACACCGCCTCTCGGCAGAGATCAATATTGCCGTGGATTCAGGTTTGTCTGTGGAAGAAGGTCATCGTGTCGCACAGGAGGTGAGACATGAGCTCCTGCATCACTTGCCTTATCTTGGCAATGCCACTATCCATGTTGACCCTGTGAGTGCATCAGGGGAACATCATCATCGGATTCGAGATCATCAGCATGATGAACTCCCCACTCATTCACACTAAGCAAACTGCGCCGTCGTCTTTCACTGTATTTTAGAATTATTAGACTGCGCTCGAAACTACAAGGAATTGGGTTCCTTCTAAACGTCGCTGGAATGGACTTTGGGAACGCATCACTTTTCCAGCCGCTGAATGAATTCTGCGTGCCCTTCCTTGGTGATATATCCCTGGAGAACGACTTTTAATGTGGTGCCTTAAACTGGTCGTGTCGTATTTTCCAGACGTTCGTAAAGGCCGCGAGCTTGTCTCTTGATGACCGGCGCTCGTCGGCCAGTGTTTCCAGGAAATCGGCGAAGCGGCGGGACTTCAGCACCGTGTAGATGGTGATGGCCGTGCTTGGAATGAGGACGAGCAGGAAGTAACCAATTTTCGTCAGGAGAGAGCTCTCAGC
>JBKJWE010000236.1:0-3940 GCA_046717045.1 Nitrospiraceae bacterium
TTTCGCGCACGTTTGTACATCGGAAGATCGGTGATCTCTTCCCCGCTCAGCGAGATCGCGCCCTCATCCGGCTGACACAAACCGACCATCATATCGAAAATGGTGGTCTTCCCTGCTCCATTGGGCCCCAGCAGGCCCACCACTTCACCCGCTCGCACATCGACGGACACGCCCTTCACCACCTTACGCGCACGAAAGCTCTTCACCAAACTAGTCGCTTGCAAACACGATTGCCCCATTGGCTTCATTGCTGAACCGGCCGAAGGAACCACCATGTGTCCCGTGTCCGTCACTTCCCCGCTCCTCCGTCCGGCTCGATCCGGACGTGTGAACTGCCTTCGACCACGCTACGGTCTTCAGCCAAGAACATCGTAATCTGTTTGCCGCTTACTCTCGTTCCTTTCTCCCAAGCCACCGGGTTACCGGTCAGGACGATTTTATCTCCTTCGTGGTAATACACAGCCTTCTCACAGGTCGCGCGCCCGGACTCTTTTTCAATCTTGACCCGCCCCGTCGCTTCAATCTGGATGACTGATCGATTCGACACAGCGGGAACAGCGTCGGGACCTTTCGCGAGGGCGGCACCCTTGCCCGGTTCACGCCCCTTCATCTCGTCGCTGCCGTTCGACTCCACAGGACGAAAGAACACGACCATGCGATCCGAATATACGGTGAGAGCCCCGCGCGTCAGGACTACAGACCCTTCAAAAATAGCCTGACTATCTTGGTTTTTGACCGTCATTCTCTTCGAGGTAATCGAAGTGCTGGCGGGCGTGTCGCCACCTGCCTTGGAAGGCGCAGGGTCTGCCGAGAAACCCGGTTGCGCGAGGCCGAGCGCGAATGCGTTAAGAAGCAGGAGCCAGATCCACATGCACATCCTCAAGGACTTCAAATTCTTCACGGTCCAAATGTCCCAATAATCCGCGACCCGTCACGTCCAGCCCATGCCCAACAATACGAACGGGATCCTGCGTACGAATCTCACGGGTCTGATCGGTCCAGGCAAGATGATTCGTATAAATGAGATAGCCGCTCTCCGTATGCACCACCAGCGGTTCTGTCTTATTCGCCAGGACGAAATTTTTTGTCTCTGTATCGAGTGTGCCTTCATCTCCGTTCACCGTGAGCTCTTTCCCCTTGAGACCGAAGAGCGTCACCGCCACGGTTTGCAACACAGCCCGCTTATCCTGTTCGAATAGTCGTGCCTGCTGAGCTTGCACCTGCCATTGCACCGCATCCCCTTTGGTCTGGGTAAACGTAAACTGGGAAATCGTCGCATCAGCCTGGTCAATGGCACCTGGTGCCATGGCTTTCGGGGGCGGGACCGAACTGGAGTTGGTTATAAGGAGGTATGCCAAAACACAGGCCAAGGAGGCACTTAGCGCCAACAAACCGCGCTGTATCCAGCGTTGCCACACTCTCTATCTGTTCCCTTTAGATCCTTAAAATAAAGCTCGCATGATCGTAGCATGGGCATCGAGTCAAGTAAACTCGTGCCAGGCTGTTCGCCGGTAAAAGAGTCGCGGGGGACTCGCTCAGCTGTGAAAGGTATGGAGGAACAGGGACCAGACCCAACCATGAGGCCTCCCCAATCGGGGAGAGCTCGTATAGTTTGATCAGCTTGCAGACGTGGAAGTTGTAGGTGTCTGAGACTTCGCCGGAGTGGTATTCGGACGAGCGACTAATTCGATCGCCACGAGTTCGGCCGCATCGCCGATTCGGCGTCGCGTCTTGACCATTCTCGTGTATCCCCCTTGTCGATCCTTGAACCGCGCCGCCACGTCGTTAAAGAGCTTAGCCACGACCGCTTTGCTCCGAAGAAAGCTCAACGCGCGGCGGCGGGCGGGCAATGTCCCTTCTTTGCCGAGCGTGATCATTCGATCGGTGAAACCTCGAATCTCCTTGGCCTTCGCTCCCGTCGTCTCAATTCGTTCGTGCTCGAGCAAAGAGGTCACCAGACTCCGGAACAGGGCCCATCGATGTTTCGTTTGTCGTCCGAGTTGACGACCTTTTTTTCTGTGCCGCACGATTCCCTCTTCTTTCGTTACTCGCTTTTCGGATGATCGTTGCCCGCCGGCACCGCATCTATTTTTGCGCCGAGGGTCAGCCCCATTTCGGTCAATAGCTCTTTAATTTCATTGAGCGACTTCTTGCCAAAGTTCTTCGTCTTCAGCATCTCCCCTTCGGTCTTCTGAACCAAATCTGCGATCGTCTTGATATTGGCGTTTTTCAAACAGTTCGCGGCACGAACCGATAGCTCCAGCTCGTTCACGCTGCGGAACAGATGCTTATTCACTTCACGCTGGGCGTCGTCGCTCGCCGAACTCGCGCGACCTTCGATCCGCTCTTCGGCATCGATAAAGATGTTGACATGGTCGCGTAAGATGCCCGCGGCCGTGGACAGCGCCTCGCGCGGAGAAATGGTCCCGTCCGTCCAGATTTCCAGCGTCAGCTTATCGTAATCCGTCATACGACCGACGCGGGCATTTTCGACGTGAAAATTCACACGCTTGATCGGCGAAAAAATCGAATCGATGGCGATCACTCCGATAGGGAGTCCTTCTTCTTTGTTCCGTTCGGCCGGCACATACCCTCGACCATGCTTCACGGTCAACTCGATGTCCAAGGTAGCATCCTTGTCCAGCGTCGCGATGTGTAGATTGGGCGTGAGGATCATTACGTCGGCGTCATGAATGATATCCGACCCCTTGGCTTCTCCCGGCCCCTTCTTCTTCAAACGAAGCGTCTTGGGCTTGTCGGTATGCAGCGCCAACCGCAAACCCTTCACGTTCAGAATGATGGACGTCACATCTTCCGTCACGCCTGGAATCGTCGAAAACTCGTGAAGGACGCCCTCGATTTTCACGGTCGTCACAGCCGCACCCGTCAATGAAGATAGCAGCACGCGCCGCAACGCATTGCCTACCGTCGTCCCAAATCCTCGCTCGTAGGCCTCCGTCGTAAACCGACCGAAGGTTGGGGAAAGAATCTCTTTGTCGACTTCCACCCGCATCGGGATCTGAAAGTCTTTCATCGCTTTGATCATGACCCACCCTCCATACCATCGAGTGACTAAGACATCGGCAATGCCGCCGATGCCGAAAGAACGCATCTCAGATCGGCGGACTATCGCGAGTACAATTCCACGACCATCTGTTCGTTGACGGGCAACGCGATCTGTTCCTTGGCCGGCAAGGTGCGCACCGTGCCCTTGAATGCGCCTTTGTCCAGCTCCAGCCAATCCGGAATGCCTCGACTATCAACCGACTCCAATGACGCCTGGATTGCGGCCAAGTCGCGGCTCCGTTCACGAACCTCGACCACATCTCCCGGTTTCACCAACGCGCCGGCCACCGTGATTTTCTTTCCGTTGATCGTAAAATGACCATGGCTCACCATCTGACGGGCTTGCTTGCGCGAGGCACCGAACCCTAGGCGATAGGCGACGTTGTCGAGGCGGCATTCCAGCAACCGCAACAGGGCATCGCCCGTGACGCCGGTCTGTCGTTCGGCGCGTTCGAACACGCCCCGAAATTGACATTCCTGAAGCCCATAGATTCGGCGCAGCTTCTGTTTCTCGCGCAACTGCAGACTATAGTCAGAGGTTCGCTGTCGTCCCTGACCATGCTGGCCAGGCGGATAACTCCTGCGTTCGATCGCGCACTTTTCCGTCATACAGCGCGTGCCCTTGAGAAAGAGTTTTTCCCCCTCTCGCCGACACAACCGACAGACTGGACCACGATACTTTGCCACTGCTTCCTCCTCGCAATATAACTTACTGATTCACTACCAACAGGCCTTGCGATCTCACTCAGCGACTCCGAGCATCTATTGAGAACATCACACACGCCGCCGTTTGGGAGGTCGACACCCATTATGCGGAATTGGCGTAACGTCGCGAATCATATTGATTCGCAAACCCGCTCCTTGAAGTGAACGG
>JBKJWE010000237.1:0-3444 GCA_046717045.1 Nitrospiraceae bacterium
ATCACCGAGATATCGCATCCCGACCGTCTTCCTGTTGAGGCGGCTGAGACCGAAGTTCGCCCGGGCTTCTCGGAAGCGAGGGCGACGCAGGCGCATAGTCTGCGATACGTCGAGGACACCGAGCGAGAAAAGCCCCGCCGGACGAAAGGATCGGCCGCCGATTTCAGCCGCCGCGGGCATGCATCTCCAGATGTGGATCTTCTCGGAGTCGATCGATGCCGATCAACCCCCCTTCGCGCAGACCGACCGGCTCGAGGGCTTTGCGCGCTTCGGCGCCACGGTCACGCCGCGCTTCCCAGCCCGCACGAATGAATGCTCGCATCTCGTCAGGCGAAGCCCCTGCCCGCAGGGGGTTGCGGAGATCCGTCCCCGACGTGGCATAAAGACAGAGATACCATAGGCCGTCCGCCGTCACCCGGCTGCGGTCACAGGTCGAACAGAAGGGCGTCGTCGTTGAGGGAATAATGCCAAACGTCGTGCCATCGGACAATCGAAACCGTTGCGCGGGAGCCGAGCCCCGCTCTGGCAGCGGCTCGATCGCGCCATAGTGGTCGCCCAGGATCTGCAGCATCTTCGCGCACGACAACACCTTATCGAGCGACCACTCATTCGCTCCGCCGACGTCCATATATTCGATGAACCGCACTTCGGCCCGATAGTGTTTCGCAAATTCGATCAGCGAGACGAGCTCGTCGTCGTTGAATCCGCGAATGGCCACGGTATCGAACTTCAAGCCTGTGAATCCAACCTTCCCGACCGACTCGATCCCCTCGAGAACGCGCGCATATTCATCACGACGAGTCAGCTGGCGAAAACGTTCTGGCCTCAGGGTATCCAGACTGACCGTCACACGATGCAATCCCGCGTCGTAGAGATCCTGGGCTTGATCGGCAAGCAGGATGCCGTTCGTCGTCAAGGCAATGTCTGTGATATTGCGATTCTGCAAGAGGAGCCGGACCAAACGAGGCAGATCGCGGCGGAGCAGCGGCTCTCCGCCGGTCAGTCGCACGCGATCCACGCCGAGATCGGTGAAATAGCCCGTCACCTCGGCCATTTCCTCGAACGTCAGCACGTCTTCGCGCGGCAACCAGACGTATTCCTCTTCCGGCATGCAGTACTTGCAGCGCAGATTGCACCGATCCGTCACAGACAAGCGCAAACTCCGCAGCGGCCGTCCGAAGGTGTCACTCACGCTCACGGGCAGCGCATCTTGTGGCGATTCACGAATCACTCGCACCTTGCCTTCCACCGGCCACAATGTTGAATGCTCAATGTTGAATGTCTAATTTCCATGCGATTCAAACTTCGCGACTACTGAACATTCAACATGACACATTGAACCCATCACCTATGGGTGCTCTTCGACCCAGACTTCACCCTCAGGAGTGTGCTCTAATTTCCAAATCGGGGTGATTTGCTTTAATTCATCAATCGCCCACTTGCAGGCCCGAAAAGCCTCGGCTCGATGCTCGGCCCCGGCAATAATTAGTACGATATTCTCGCCGATCGTAATCTCGCCATAGCGATGGATGATCAGCAATTCCAGGATATCGAAGTCCTTGAGCGCCCGCTCGCGGATCTCGCGGAGCTTCTTCTGGGCCATCCCCTCGTAATGTTCGAAGGTGATGCTGTCCACATCCCGTCCCTTGGAACGGTCGCGGGCAATACCCAAAAACGTGGCAATGCCTCCGATACGTTTAGAGCGACTGCGCACCCGATCGAGCTCTTGATCGATGGAGAAATTTTCCTGCTGCACACGGACGAACTGGGCATCGTCACCGGCCTGATCCATCGGACATCCCCCTGCAAAGGGCGGCAATAACGCAATTTCATCGCCGTCTTTGATTTCTGTTTCCTCGTGAGCGATCTCTTGATTCACCGATACGAGGACTTTCTTCTTCTGAATCAGTTCCCCAATCTCCGGGTACCCGCTCTCCAGCACCCCCACGAGATCCTTCACCCGGCGTCCGTTGGTCAGATCCAACGACAAGGACCCCTGATTCCCTGCCATCAGCTTCGTCATGCCGAAGAGCCGAACCGTGACCATGAAGAACCTTTCACGTCATACCGAAAGATAGACGTCTAACGTCTGGTAAATGTTCCAGACTTGCCGCCAGATTTCGATAACAAATAGATGTCGCTGAAGCTCATTTCTCGATCGATCGCCTTGCACATGTCGTAGATTGTGAGGGCCGCAACGGAAGCAGCCGTCATGGCTTCCATTTCCACACCAGTCGGCCCAGTCGTCTTGGCCGTCGCTGTCACTAAGATGGAGCAACGGCCTTCTCGGTCCGGCTGCGGTTCTTCTTTGAAGGAGACATCGACGCTGGTGAGGAGGATAGGATGGCACATGGGAATGAGGTCCGGGGTTTTCTTGGCCCCCATCACCCCAGCTACCTGGGCAACTGCTAAGACATCGCCCTTGGCAATCTTGCCGCGTTGAATTTTTTCGAGGGTTTCAGGCTGGAGGAAGACCTTGGCCTGCGCTGTCGCCACCCGGTCGGTCTGAGCCTTGGCGCTCACATCAACCATCCGAGCCCTTCCTGACTCATTGAAGTGTGTGAACTCAGCCATTTTCCTCGCTGAATCAGTCGGTTAGGCTTGCGACCATCGGTCATTATAGGTGGTGGCGAAATGGCGAGTCAATAGCGGGAAAGAGAGGCGTCCTACCCCGTTGGTTCCCGGCTCCTGGCCTCCTGAAACGACCCTACCGGACGAGGCCGCGCGGAACCCTTCGGAAATTCCCTCGCGGACTCGGTCAGTTTCCGCTTTCCTTCGCGGCCTCGTCTCGCTGGGTCCCCGTTTCTCCTGCCAAGTCGCCGGGAACCAACGGGGCCGGACGCCGTGAAAAATAGCCTCGCCTAGAGAGGAAGGAGGGGGAGAAGAAGTAGCGGCCTGGTCAGTTCCTGTGCTCGAAGACCGCGACACACAGGAAACGGGTGGAACGACACCCGTATCGCTCCTTTGCTCCCGGAGTGCGCACGCAGGATCAATCAGATTCTGAAGTGAAGGGCGGTGCTCCCTCCATGGGCGCAGTAGGAGCGACACGGGTGCCATTCCCGAGAAGATCAACAGGCAAGCACTGAGGGAGCATTAGTGGGCGGTGTTCGCCTGAGGTAATGGGCGCGTCTTAGCGCGCACCAGGGTGGGTGGGTGAGAATGATGCGCGCACGTTGGGACTGATCCAGTCCACCCTGCAGGAGGGAAAACGAGCAAGCATGGAAGGAGCATGTGATTTGGTGCTCGTTCAACGCGCCCAATCGAGGACCAACCAGGCCGCCCGGCGAAGGGTATCAGTAAGTGATAAGACCCCGCTTCTCCGGCCAAGTCGCTGGCAATCAGCTGGGCAAGTGAGAAGGAGGAGAAAGAGTGGCCAGCTCGGTCCCCTGTCTTCATGGAACTCCACGATAGAACGGTGGTCGTTCGACGTGCGCAGTTGGGGGC
>JBKJWE010000238.1:0-6469 GCA_046717045.1 Nitrospiraceae bacterium
AGGCATCCAAAGCATTGTCGACGGCTTCCTTCACGCAGGTGAGCAGCGCTTTGCGCGGATTGTCGAAGCCGAGTAGATGCCGGTTCTTGGTGAAGAATTCGGAAACGGAAATTTCACGCTGTCGCGCGCCCATCTCAACCGCCGTCACGGGCGGAGGCTGTTTGGGGCTGCGGAACTTCCTGGGCTCGGTTGGTTCGGGAGCGGGCTTGGACGGAGAACGAGGTTTCAATAGAGCGACTGCAGTTTTAGACGTGGTCATTCATCCTCTCAATTAATAATGGCAACGATCGCAAATTGCGCGGCATTGTACACAGAATGGGCGCGTGAGGGAATATCTAATCGCTCGATCGAGAGCAGGAATGTCGTCGAGGATTCACGAATGCAACAGGTCGCGTTGGAGTTGCTCCAGTTGCTTGCCCAATTGTTCGAGTTCGCCGCGAGTCGCATCCAAACTAAATTCTTCAGATGGATGAGGTCGGTCTTCCCGAACGAGAGACAAGACCTTCTCGCGAAGCCGCCGGTTCTCGGTGCTCAGCACGTCCGTGACTTGGCGCTTGAGCTCGTCGGTAACCATGCGCGAGTCTTGTTCCATGCGAATCCCTCGCACATCTTCCGTTCGGAGGACGCTCACGGCGCAGCTCAGATCATGAGTCCGTTGCGTAAGTTCGTTTCGAAGATCGTCGGTAAGTCGGGAGAGGCGCCAGGCCAGCCGCTTATACTCGACGATCAAGTAGCTCAAGACCAAGAACGTCATGGTGCCGATCGCCCGATTCGTCGCGGCCACTGAGGGATGAATCAAAGTCGGTGAGAGGAAATAGCCGATGGCCAGGAGGCAGGTACAGAATGCGGTCACGACAAACGGGGCATACAGTTGGCGGGCCCAAAAGGTCAGCCCAAGCGGGACCACATACAACAACCAGGGTGTGAAGCCCAGCGGCATCTTGACGTCCACGACAAATACCACGGACAGCAGAATGCCAATCCCGATATGAAGCCACCGCTGATCAAATGTCATCGAGGGATTTTCAACGAGAAGAGACCGATGAGTCAAGTGCCCCGGATCATTGCCGCTGGCTCCTCTTGTGACGTACCAGGAAATAGGCCTACAATCTTTTGCAACGGTCCTCACTCTTCGACAGCCACCAAGGAGGTGCCTCATGCATACATATGTGAGCCTCGTCAAGTTCACCCAGCACGGGCTTCAAACCATGAAGGATCAGGGAGTCGAGCGCGCCGAAATGGTCAAAAAGAACGCGCAGGCTGTCGGAGGGAACCTGATCCAAGCCTACTATTGCCTGGGCGAGTATGACGTGGTTGCTATCTGGGAATTTCCGGACAACATCACCGCGATGAAAGCGGCGGTGATGAATGCCGCAATCGGTCACATTCAGATTACGACAATGCCCGCCGTCGGCCGGGATGAGTGGAAAACACTGTTGAAAGAGACAATCGGAAAGAAAAAGTAATGGTGGATCTCGGAACGATCCGATCGGTGACCAGACATCTGACGGTGGCGGGCCTCGCCGCCGCCGTCTACTTCGGCATGCTCTCGATCATGCCCACCTGGGCCCAGCAGGGTCATCAGCACGACCGCATGCCGAACGTCATGGAGTATCTCGATCGGCTCGATCGACCGGAGCGTGATCAAGAACAGAAGCCGGCGCAGGTTGTCGAAGTCTTAGAATTGAAGCCCGGCATGCACGTGGCGGATCTGGGAGCAGGATCGGGCTATTTCACGCGCCGTTTTGTTGAAGCCGTCACCGAAACCGGGAAGGTCTACGCCATCGATGTCGAACCGGACGCTCTCAAGTATGTCGAAGAGAGCCTCGTCCACACGCACCGGCCCTATACCGCCGAGTTCATCCTCGCGCGGCCCGACAATCCCAAACTACCGGTCGAGTCCGTCGAGCTGATCTTCGTCTGCAACACCTACCATCACCTGGAAGATCGAACGACTTACTTCCGCAATATCCGATCGGCCCTCAAGTCAGGCGGCCGAATCGCCATCGTCGATTACTATCACGATGCCCGCTCCGGCGAGCTGGGATTTCCTAAAAAACATCTCGTTGCCCGCGAAACCGTCGTCGAAGAACTCACCGCTGCCGGCTACAAACTCCTCAAAGAACATATGTTCCTGCCGAAGCAATATTTTGTGGAGTTTCTGGCACAAGAACGGTGAGGGCGCGCGAGATGCCGGACGAGGTGTGAGTGTCGTATCAGATCAATCCGTTAGGGTTCTTCCTCTTCAATGTCCTCCACCGACTGCTTGAGTGCCGCGACGAATGCGGGTGGGTCAGCCAGGGCCTGCTCGGTCAGTTGAAATTCTGACACCAAAACCCCCGCCCGATCCACTACGATCAACCGATAGCCCTGTTTCACGGTCACGCTCTCCTTTCATGTGATCCAACAGGAGAGAAGCCTAACACATTCTCTCGCCCCTTGACGCAGCCCTCGAGGTCCGGCATCTTTCAGAGCGTCATAAGAAGCCATTGAGGAGGAAGCACCATGGCCATGACCTCCATCATGCTCCCGCTTGGAACCGCCGCTCTTCCCTTTACGTTGTGCGATGTCGTCAGCGGCCAGACTTACACACTCGACTCATTCGCCGACAAGACCGCCTTACTGGTAATGTTCATTTGCCGCCATTGCCCTTATGTGGTGCATGTCGAGCAAGAGCTCGCAAGGATTGGGCGCGACTACTACGACACCACCCTGGGTATCGTGGCAATCAGCAGCAATGACCAAGGGCAGTATCCGGATGATGCGCCGCCTCGCCTCAAAGAAATGGCTCAGCGCCTAGGTTTCACGTTCCCGTTCTGTTGTGACGAGACACAGGAGGTGGCAAAAATCTATCGGGCAGCTTGTACACCGGACTTTTATCTCTTCGACGGGGAGCGAAAGCTCGTCTATCGTGGGCAGCTCGATGACAGTCGGCCGGGCAGCAACAAGCCGGTTACCGGCCGTGACCTGCGAGCGGCGATCGACGCCGTGCTCACCGGAAAGCCGGTGGCCAGCCATCAAAAAGCGAGCATCGGGTGCAGTATTAAGTGGAAGCCGGGCAATGAACCATCGTTTGGAGGTTAGCGCAGGCCATCCCGGACCTGATCGTCGAATAGCGAAGAAAATGAGGCGAGGGTGTTCCCGGGGATTTATGGAACGTTCGACTCTTTCCGTTGTGGCCCGCCGACAAGGGTAAGGCGTCGGCTCTGAATCACAGCAAGCTGGTCCTCAGCTTCCTGAAGCCACTGTACTAATTGCTTCCCTGCTTCCCGCTCGATGGCAAGGTCTGCTTGAAGTTCATCGACCGGTTTGAGCTGAGATCTGAGTATGGCAAGTTCTTCTGCCTGCTTATGACAGCGAGCATGTTCTGCTTTCAGCAACGACTCCAGGAGCCGTATCCTTTTCTCGAGTTTCGCCGTAGGAATTGGCCCCGGGAGCGGCTCAAGCATCGGTGGCTTGCCGTCTTTACGGAGCAGACCGAGCTGTATCAAGATCGTCTTCAATGAAAACCGCGCAGGTGCAGGCTGGGCAGAAGACCGTACATCAAGAGCAGGTGGTAGCGGACTATGCGGCCCCTTCGTCTGGTTCGACTCAGATGAAGGCCCGAAGAGTACGTCCAACGAGTGATTCAGGAACTCCGGGAGCTGGCTGGTGACATAGAGGGGCAATCCTTCCTGTCCACGTCGTATTGCGATGTCACCGGATCGGAGCACGCCGCTTAGCGTCATCATCTTGAAGGCAATCAAGCTCATTGCATCCGCCCGCTCCTGCCTGTTGACAGTGAAACCACGACCGAGCTCTCATGACTCTTGCTCTGCCCTTGTGCTGAGCCCTCCATCAGTGTGCCAGACTAGCTGGCTGCCGAAATCTGTACAATAACGTAAAAGTATGGAAACCAGTACTTCAGAGGGAGGACAAGGCCCGGCACCCATATTGGTTCCTTGCTCTCAGAGCGCGCACGCAGAGTGGAATAGATAGTGGCTTTTATCCCGTCGCCAAGAACAAGCGTGAGGGCTCCGGGTCGAACAAGTTCTGTTTGGCTGTGCTCGCTCGATGGGCGCAGTCGAATCAAGAATGGGTGCCGGGCCTAAGGGGAAGGGAAACGAGCAAGTTTGGAGGGACCATCTCTACTCGGGCTCGGTGCTCGCACGGAGTTGAGGATTACTGGAGGTCGTCCCTTGCGAAGGAGTTAAAGGCTCACTGGAAGGAGGCAGGTCCAGAGCGTCAGCAAGACTCCATCGTCGCCTGTGCGAACAAAGCCTTCACTGACGCTCCCGGATCACCGCACTACTAAACTACTAGCCCACCTTGATCTCGATGGCTTTCGGCTTCGACTTCTGAGATTTCGGGAGATGCACCTGGAGCATGCCGTCTCTGAAGCCGGCCGTCACCTTGCTCCCATCCGCATCCTCCGGAAGCGAGAAGCTGCGCACAAAGCTCCCGTAGGCGCGTTCGATCCGATGATACTTCCTCCCCTGTTCTTCCTTCTCGAATTTGCGCTCGCCGGAAATCGCCAGGACCTCGTTCTCCACCGTGAGACGCACGTCCTCTTTCTTCATGTCCGGCAGCTCGGCTTTGATGAGGTATTCCTTCTCATCCTCTGTAATGTCCACCACCGGCGACCACTGGGCCACCGTCAGGGCTTCCTGTCCCCCATTTCCCGTTGCTTCCCGTGTGGCAAACATCGTTGCCAACCGGCTTTCCAATTCATCCCGGTCCTTCAACGTATTCCACCGAGTTTTGAACGGGTCCCATCGCAGTAATGTGTTCATGGCTTCAGCTCCTTGTGATCATCGAAGTGAATGTTCCGTGCCTCATGGTTCGTATCACGATTGTGGCGTGGCACCCATCAGTTGCTGTTCCGCGTACAACCAGTCATCCAGGGCCCGGCCTTCCTGCCGCCCCCGTTCCTCATACAATTCGTAGGCTCGCTGCGCAATCCGGTCTTGAGCCTGCCCATTCTTCTCCGATGGGTCCGATTTCGACGGCCGTGAAACGGTATCCCTCGCCATCCTGTACCTCCTCACGCTGCCGTGTTGTTTGTGGTTGGTTGAGTGAGTGACTCTGTCGTCTGTCGATACCATGGTGATCGCATACCAACGGACGGAGAGCTCGTATCCCGTACGAGGAGAACTGTTAGGCCTTCTCCTTGACCGTGAGATCGTTCTTCACATACTTGACGCCGGCGACTTGCCAAGCAACCCAAGACGCTTGGGCACTTGCCATCAGATCCGCAACTTCACCGCTCAGCGAGACGACGCCCGCATTCGTCTGTGCTTTGATACCGGCTTTCTTCAAATACGCGTCTTTCGCAATCTGCTCATTGACCCGAGTCGTAATAGCGTCATCCTTGTCATCGGTTGCTTCGCGCTTGGACGGAGCGATGACTTGGAGATCGTTCTTCACACTCTTGACGCCGTCGATCCCTTTGGCAATTCCTTCCGCCGCCAACTTCGCGGCATCGGTATCGACTTTCCCGCGGATCGTCATCATGCCCTGTGTGGTTTCGACATTGATTTCACTTCCTTTGACCCGGGCATCGGCAAACAGCGCAATTTTAGTTTTCGCCGTTAGCCATGAATCATTGATCGGTGTCTTCTCGTCGGCCTTGCCGAGCGCGAGCGCCGACCCGGTGAGGAGGGCCCCACCAACCACCAGAGCTGTGCAGAATGTCAGGACAGTGCGTGTGTTCATTATGTTCTCCCTTAATTGACCGAAGTGAAAGTGTAGTGAGAGCCGTCTGTGCGTGGACGAAAAGCCGGGGAGCCCCTGTCAGATCACCGGTGCCACAGAACGCTTTGTAACCAGATGGAACGCGACCAGGACGATCCCAATCACAAACAGAATCCAGGAAATCTGGACCGCCACCGAAGATACCCCGGCGTAATTCAGGGCACCGGCAATCAATCCGACCACCAGGAACGCGAGTGCGTAGTACAGCATGGTTCACTCCTCTCTATGGAATGCGGGCGTAAGTCGAACCGTCCTCTGGCGCCTGGCCGGAATCGTGGCCGCCTCCATCAGCAGGCCCGCGAGACAAGAATCAGGCGGTCATTCAGAGAAACATCTGGTATCGGAGCGGCGGAGACTGGGGAATCGGTCACGCTGGGAAGAAACACGAAGCGTAAGGATAGGACAGTCAGCGGAGCTTCACACCGAACAACATCACCCTGAGCGCAATCAGTACGGTAGTCAAGGTATATAAATGAGGACCTGAATAGATCAACGATACGGGCATGTTACGACGTGCGTTTGTGACATGACGAAGATGCGATCGCAAGACCTGCCACTCAATTTGGAAACGGAGATCCGCTAATCAGCGACTTCTTTATTCCCACATATCTCAATGATAGCGTGACATGTTTGTATTGAATCTCCGCATGCGGAACGTGCGGGACCTCTGAAGGCCCGCAAGTCGTGCATCATCCACCCCCCCCTTAATACCGCTTGACTACAGTTCCTCATGCGC
>JBKJWE010000239.1:0-4893 GCA_046717045.1 Nitrospiraceae bacterium
ACACAGTAGAGACGGTCAGGATCACGATCGCGGAAGCGGCGAGCACGATGAGAGAGGTCTTCATGATGCAACCTCCTTGTGGGGGGGTGGGAGAGACAACAACCCTCGCAGATAGAAAACCTGCGAGGGCGCAACAAGCAGACGAGTGGAGATGCAGGAACGCGTGAACGGTGAGAAGTGGACTACCCCGGCTTCATATAGACCTCCGGGTGACTCTTCAGCATCTACCCCCTGCATGACAGAGTCAAGCTGGTGGGAATCCATGGCAGGAGCGGGCCGATATGGATGCTCGCGCGGATGAGGCAATTCGCCACAAAGGAGAATGGTTTCCGTCGTGTACAGATCGGGCCTGTCGACTCAGCCGAGCTGGACTGGTTCGGGGGCACAGTCGAGCTGCTCCGCGATGCCCTCGACTGCTTCGGGCGCTGTTTCAACCTCAAACCGCTCTCGCCGGATTTCACTCCCGGTTTTGCTCCGATAGACCAGCTCGTCCGTGTCCAGATCATATTCCGGAATCTCGGTGCTTTCCCATCGCTGCTCGAAGTAGTGAGCATAGAGGGTGTACAGGCCGTGGTCCTTGCGATTATGTCGCAGGACATATTCCGGCATGGTCGCGACGTCCAGATCGGCATGGTAGTGCTGAAGCCAGAGGTAATCGCCGAGGATCACCATCTTCATCAACGGAGGATCGGCATAGAGCTTCAGCTTGACGGCCTTTCCCATAGCCTTCAGCCGCTTGAGTAGCGCAATGCTCTGCCGGACTTCTTCCCGGAAGGTGTCCAGGGTGTACGTGGGATGATCGATGGCCTGAATGCGCTGGCTCGCTTCCTGACCGTAAGGGTTCACCAGGAGAATCTTTGCGCCCAGACATTTGTCGAGGACCGAGGAGAGGTCTCCTACTTGGTCGACAAAGGTGCTGTAGCCGCTCGAGCCCATGACCATAATGGTCCGGCCGGTGCCTTGTTCTTCCTTGAGTGCTGCGATGTGCCGCTGCGCTCGACGCGCGCGGCGAGGGAAAAATGAGACCAGGCCGGCCCCGCTGGCCACGCGGGCGAGCGATCGGTCCCGGATACTCCGATGGATGTAGTTCAGGCAGACGATCAATAGAATGGCCACCGTCATTTCCACGGCGATGAGCGAGAGCTTGTCATGCTCGACTCGAGACCAGAACGCGAGGAACTGCTTGGCCCCTGCTGGGAGCAGGAGTGCAATGCCCGCGCTCATGGCGACGACGACAACGTGATAGAGACTCCCCGCGGCAGCGCGGAGGAAGGCTCGAACTGTGAAACGGAATTCATGAAACAACGAAACACCTCTTGAAATGGTTAGAAACGATCCTCACGACTCTGTCGGGCTTGTCATGCGAGCGATGGGCGGTAAAGCCTGTGGGGTGTGCTCAGCAAATGCAGGACGGTCTCGTGCGGATACAACAAGATCGCGTCAAACTCGGTTTCTGCCCGGGGACTGCGGCCCCCGAACCCGGAAGGTCTTACGCGATCACATGTTACCCTAACACGAACGGGTGGGGCGACGCAAGCAGTGTCGCGAAAGGTGGTTCGAAGAAGCCCTTGTGCGCGATGTATTCTTTACGAAGAGAGCTGTGCGCGGTCATGAGGCGCGGAGAGATCTTGGTCGGGCCCGACGGGCACGATGCGGGTGGGATTGATGTCGTCATGCGTGACGTAGTAATGCCGTTTGATATGGTCGAAGTTCACGGTATCGCCGAGACCGTCGGTTTGATAGAGGTCTTTCAAATAGCCGAACAGATGGGGGTAGTCGATGATCCGCCGGATGTTGCACTTGAAGTGGCCATGATACACGGCGTCGAAGCGAACCAGTGTGACGAACAGGCGCCAATCGCTTTCGACGAACTGTGAACCGAAGAGATACCGGCTGTTTTTCAGCCGGGCGTCGAGTTGATCGAGTGCATCGAATAGTCGCCGCGCCGCCTTCTCGTACCCACGTTGGGATGTCGCAAAGCCCGCGCGATAGACGCCGTCGTTGACGTGCTCGTAGAGATAGGTATTGAGCTCATCGATTTCTTTCCTGAGCCTCTCCGGATACAGATCCAGTGTGCTATCGGTCAAACAATCGAACGCGTTGTTGAACATGCGCATCAGATCGTCGTCGGAATTGGTGACGATACGTTTTGTGACGCGGTCCCATAACACGGGGACGGTGACGCGTCCACGGTAGCTCGGATCGGTCGCCTTGTAGGCTTCACTAAGAAATTTGAAACCATTGATGGGGTCGGGCGAATGACCCGACCCTTCCCGAAAGGCCCAGCCGCGTTCGTCGCGAATCGGGTCCACCACCGTCATCCCAATCACCGGTTCGAGCCTCTTGAGTTGTCGCACGATGATCGTGCGGTGGGCCCAGGGACAGGCCCAAGAGACATAGAGATGGTAGCGCCCCTTAGCAGCGGGAAGCCCGAGCTGCCATCCGCTGTGACCCAGTCACGAAAGGCGTCTGTCTGCCGCGTGAATTCGCCTTCGCTCGATTGTTCTTGTGGGAATTGAGCTGGAGTGGTCACCGCCCCCATCTTACTCTTTCGCGAGGGCGACGGCCTACGGTTACCACGGTCTGGTGCGCTCGTCACTCACATCCGACTCAATTGCCTCCTCTCACGATGCAGAGCGTATCCTTTTCGGTCGAATAGCCGGGAATTGTACGGGAGACTTCGCCAGCCATTCAATCAGTGAAAAGGCCATCCCCCTTCTCTTTGCAGGAAGGTTTCGAGTAGGCTTGCGGCTCATTTGAAGCCAGGGGTGGGCATCACGTGCGAACCACGGTTTCCGAATTGGGAACTACCTCTGACCAAACACCTCAACGTCAAGCTATCGGCCTCCTCAATTTATTGGCGCTCGGATAATACGGACTCCGACAACCGCAAGGCCGGCGGTGGCAGCGGCACCACCAGTGTTATCCTCGGCCGATCGTGCAGAACGCCGGTTCCTGGAGGCCAAGCGTTAGCCTGTACGGCAAACTGTCGCTGCCGACGAATCAGTGGTTCGGGACGCGGAGAAGAACAGATTAGTCGGCATGGAGTCGAACCTTACCCCAAAAGGCACGGTGAACATATATCTGGTAGGCGAGGACGAGCGCGAAGCCGACCACAAACCATGTGAGTCCGGCCGCTAATCCATAGGAATCTGTGGCTGCATTGAACGCGGTCAGGCTGAGCGCCGGATCGCTCGTCGAGATCAGGATGTGCGGATACATGCCGCAGGCGACGCTGCCAAGCATCGCGAGGATGAACAGGCTCGAGGCAAGGAAGGCAGAGGTATCGTGTCGCCGGCGGCGGAGATAGAAGGTGCCGCCAAGCGCGAGCATGCCGGCCAGCGGCAAGAGATACTCGATCGGATGCCCGGAAAAGTTGAGACGCAGATTCGGCTGGACGAACGGCACCGCGATGACTGCCAGAGTCGTGAGTCCTGCTGTGGCCCATCCCGCGAGACGTCCGACATCGTCTGCCCGTCGATAGAGTTCACCCTCCGTTTTCATCGCGAGGTAGTTCGCACCGTGCAAGGCCAGGATAGCCGCGCTGGTCAGCCCCATCAGAACGGTAAACCAGTCCAGGATGCCCGGTTCCGGTCCCGTCAGAAAATCGGTCCAGAGTGCGACGAAAAAGTATCCTTCACGAGTCAGCGGTACGCCGCGAATCAAGTTCCCCAACGCCGCGCCGAAGACCACGGCCAGCAATGTGCTGGCGCCCGCAAACGTCACGTCCCAGAACTGCCGCCAGAGCACATGATTGAGATGCGACCGCAACTCGAGCGCGAGCCCACGGGCGATTAGCAGCCACAACACAATGATCAGCGCGAGATAGAATCCGCTGAAACCTGCTGCATAAGCTTTCGGAAACGCGAAGAACAGCAGGCCGCCGGCAGCGACCAGCCACACCTCATTCCCGGTCCAGACCGGTCCGATCGCTGCCAACGCCGCGCGCCGGTCCGTTTCGGTTGTTGCGACGAAAGGATAGACAATGCCCAGGCCGAAATCGTATCCGTCGAGGACAAAATAGACGGCCAGCATCAGGGCGACGGCGGCGTACCAAAACGTTTCCATCATGCGTGCTCCGACGGCACTGGCTGTCCCGCCGGCCCGTGGCGAATCGTTTCCGCGATCAGGAACAAGAAGAGCATGCCCAGAGCCAGATAGATCCCGAGAAAGCCGAGCAACGTAAACAGCGCGTTACCAGAATGCACCAGCGGCGACGTCCCCTCGGCGGTCCGCAGCAGGCCGTAGACCAACCAGGGCTGGCGGCCGAGTTCGGCGGTCATCCAGCCGGCGGTTGTGGCGATATAGGGAAACGGCGCGGACAACAGAAGCATCCAGAGCAGCCAGTTCGCGGTGAACAATCGTCCGCGCCAGAGCCAGATGAGTGCGAGCCCCATAACGGACGCGAGAATCGTCCCCAGGCCCGCCATGATGTGGTACGAATAATAGAGCAGCGCCAGGTTGTCCGGCCAGTCCTCTCGGGGAAACGCATCGAGGCCTTTCACCTGAGCGTAGAGGTCGCTGTAGATGAGGATGCTGAGCGCGCTGGGGATCTCGATGGGGTTGTCGATGGTCATCGTTTCGAGGTTCGGTTGGCCCACCAGATAGAAACCGGCGCCGCGCTCTGTCTTGAAGAGCCCCTCAAACGCAGCGCCTTTGATGGGTTGGTATTCGAAGACCTGCCTGGCGCTACCGTGACCAGTCGGGAAGATCATCAGTGCGGAGGCAATTGCGCCGGATACCACGCCGGTTCGCAGGAACGTTTTCGCATGCCTCACATGTTGACCGGACAGGAGATAGAACGCGCCGAACGCTGCCATGACGAATGAGGCAGTGACGACCGCAGCGGTCATATTGTGCGCGTATTGCCACAGGATCCACGGATTGGTGAGT
>JBKJWE010000240.1:0-2867 GCA_046717045.1 Nitrospiraceae bacterium
CCTCCGGTAGAGGCCAGTGTGACGTTGTAGGGCTGACCCACCGTGCCGTCCGGCAGCGGTGAAGACGTGAGGATTGACAGTGGCCCAGGCGCAGCAGGGGCCGGTGGAGGAGCGGGCGCCTTGGAGACATCGCTGCATGCGTTGAAGCCGAAAGTCGCGCCGAAACAAAATAGGACAGCCAGCGACAGATTTCCGAA
Organism: Nitrospiraceae bacterium; assembly: GCA_046717045.1. GTDB lineage: Bacteria > Nitrospirota > Nitrospiria > Nitrospirales > Nitrospiraceae > JBKJWE01. Next base: position 198 of record JBKJWE010000240.1, read on the forward strand.
GGGTGTGAGGGTACGCATGAATTGTCCTTCTCCGCTCTAAACCATGGGTTCGAATGATTTTGGGATCATCTGATCCGGATGGTCTGCGCCAATTAGTTCCTTCTATCAGGCCCCCATCATAATGGTCTGTATCATAATGGACATTCTGGGGATGGTCTACCCCTACGAATGTAAGGGCGGCGCGCCTCTTAAATTGTGGTGATAGCGAGTTTAGACGGAAGTTCGTCTCTCTAAACCATGGATTTGAGTGTCTGGAGAGAGGTCACAACCGCTCGCCGTATTTACGCAAATGCTCTTTCTTGGCTTCCGCTATCCATTTATCTCTCCTGATGCGGTTGGGAACGGTCGCCAGCTTCTCGGCCACCCGTTTGAGGTCGTTCGCACCCCATTTGGCAATCTGCTGAAAGGTGATGATCCCCATTTTATTGAGCGTCCGTTCGAGTATGGGCCCGATGCCATGGATCGACTTGAGGTCGTCTTTCTGTGGCGCGCGCGCCGGTTTGGTCTGCCCGATTTGCAGGCTCAGTTGACTGCTGGTTGAACGGATTGAGCGAGGGGCCACGGTGTCACCATCCGTTCGAATGCGCAGCGCCGCGCGCACTTCTATGAGTCGCTTTCTCAGCCGGCTGATCTCCTCTTCCCGTTCTCCCACTATCTTGGCCTGTTCTTCCAGGGCGGTCTGCTGAGATTCGAGCAGGAGGATTCGGTCCTGTAAACCGCTTATCTGCTTATCCTTTTCCCGCAATGTTTGCGTCTCGCCTGCGATCCGGACATGCAACTCGTCGATCCGCGTTTGTTGTTGCTGGAGGCGTGCAGAGAGTGCGTCATGCTGGGCGAGTGTCTTGCTGTGGGTGGCTTCCGATCGACGGAGCGCATCTTCACGTTCTTCGAGCCGTTGTCGCAATGGGTCCAGTTCGGCAAGCTGGCGATCCCGCTCGGCCAGCTGGGATTCCAGCTGATGATACATCGCTCGGTGTTCGGCATCTCGATCGCTCATCTGAACTTCTAACCAATGTACGCGTCCTTGAAAGGGTTCCAATTCTTCGACACGTTGGCGGAGTTGGTCGGTGTCTGCAAGGCGCTTCTCGAGCTCGCTGACACGTTGTTGGAGCAGGAGCAGTTCTTGCTCGTTTCGTTCGAGCTCCTGCTCGGCTTCGTGGCGTGCGGTATCGGACCGGAGGAGGGCTTCCGCTTGTTCCGCAGCGATCGCGTCGAAGGCACCGGCGCGTTGCCGAACCGATTCGTCGCCGGCTTCAAGGGTTGCGAGGCGCTCTCTGCCCGTGGCCAGTTCTTGTTGAAGCGCCTGGACACGGTCATTGCTGGTTGAGAGTTCCCGCTGGGTGGCTCGAACGAGCGCCTCGGCAGATTGTAACTTGCTTTCGAGAATCTGTATCGCCGAGGCTTTTACTTTCAGGTCGTACAGGGCCGTCTCCAACGCCTGTTCTTTAGTCCGCAGGGCCGTGTTCAGCTCGAGCCATTGTTCCTTCAGCTGGTCGGCGGACAGGTTCCGCAAGAGCCATCCGACTGCGCTGCCGATGCCTGCCGCGACAAGAAGGCACCCGAGTATCTGGCCGATCAGGGAAGTCATAGGTCACCAGATCCTTTCACGTGCAATTCGATCCGACGATTCTGCTGGAGGCCGGCGCGATGCGTTGCAGACGACAAGGGGCGTGAGGCGCCGTAGCCGACGGCGGTCAACGGATTCGTCAGCCCGTGGCGGACAAAATAGCGACGAACGGAATCCGCCCGGCGCTGACTCAACTCCAGATTATAGTCGGGCGCTCCGTAGCTGTCGGTGTGACCGGCAATCTCAATGGGTGTCGTGGGAAACTGGCGCAAGACCGCCATGAGTTTGTCCAACGTGACCCGCCCTCGATCGGTGATAGCGGCGCTATTGGACTCAAACTCGACGGAGGCGCGAGACAGAATGTCATTCACGCTCGTTTGCAACGAGCGGCCGGAGGTGGTTGGTACGGGGGTGGAAGGCGGTGTGGTCAGGATATGGTCTTCGATCTCGAGGCCCGCCCCCCTCACTGGAGCGATGGTTTGCAAGAGCGCGGTCTTGGCCGACTGGCTCTTCACGCGGCCGCTCAGAACCAGGGAACGGCCATCGATGATGATGGAACCGTGTCCTGTCATCTGTCCAAGGGCCGGGAGAATCGTCGGAACCGTGTCAATCCACTTCCCGGCGCGGACCTGTGAGTCCACTGTCAATTGATCGACCACACGGATCTGGGCTGTTCCATAAAGATCGCGGGCTTTCTGGAGGATGCGATCTTTGCTCGATTGAGTCGGGAGCGATCCGCGAAACGTCAGCATACCCGGCTCGATGCGTGCGTGGAAGGTGGCGGGGGTTACGGTGTTTGAGGTATTGGGTGTCGGCGGAGGCGAGGGGAGATGGCGGGGAATGCACACCATGGCGAAGAGGATGAGGGTGGCAGCGCCGGTGGCGAGAATCGCTCCGCGGGTCATACGTCGGCTCGCAGATGGTACGAATGCGGCAGGAGGCCTCACCGTACCATATCGATTGGATTGGTTCCAGCCCCCAAATCGGCGTCTAGCAAGGGCTTTCAAGTGGTGGCCTGTAGCCTTGCACTTGCGAATCGCTTTTGTTATTCTTCGCGCTTCTCGCGCGTGACACCTTTTCCAATTCAAGTTTCTGCTAAGGAG
>JBKJWE010000241.1:0-2662 GCA_046717045.1 Nitrospiraceae bacterium
GCCTCGTAGAAGGTCCCGTCGGTGAGCTGGTACATGCCGACCGCACTCGACGCCGGTTGGTACCACTCGAAGGGATTCCATGACAGATGCCGCCGCCAATACGTCCGCGCCACGGGATTGCCCGCCCCCTCCATCTGCGCCAGCGCAGCCAATAAGTCAGGTGTAATGACCGCGGTCGCATGTTCGCGGAAGAGTGAGCCGTACTCCTTCCATGTGGCATTGGGGCTCTTGTTCAGCGTGTGGTCCAAGGGAAAGAGGAACTCGGCCGGCTTGTTGTACGCGTGATAGGCCCAGTTGATGCCAAGCCAGAGAATCAGGATGCCGGATAAGATCACGACGGCACGCACTGTCGGCGGCGAAGCCAGCACGGCCTTCATGACTCGATGGGATGTCTTCCAACGCACGCGTAGGAAACGCCAGATGGTTTTGGGGGTGAGGCGGCGGCGGGAGCGGCGACGCCGACGACGGGGGGAGCGGACGTTGGGGCGGTGAGACATTAGCTTACTATAGCTGAAAAAGGGGAGAGGGTAACCCGTTGCTCTCCGGTGCTCGCGCAAGAGCTTGCGGATCGACACCCATGCTGGCCCTGTGCTCCCGGAGTGCGCACGCGAGATTGATCTAATTTCCAAACTAGAGGCGGTGCTCCCTCCATGGGCGCAATTGGACCAGCATGGGTGCCGGTCCAAAGAGATGGAAACGAGGCAAGCCTGGGAAAAGCACCTATATGAAGAAAAGCTCAGCCTAGGTGGATACCTCCGTCCTCCGGTAAATTTTGCAAAACGCGAAGGCATCCCCTGGTGAGTAAACGCCAGCGCCTCACTTGGGGAGGAGGAGAAACGAGCGAGCTTGGAGGGAGCATTTATGTAATGCTTCCATTTCAGACATCGTTGCGTTGATTTTCCGTAAAGGAAACGGTATTTCTGTGCGCCTCAAATTCTCCCCCCCATTGTGAGAAAACACATCAGCGTCCCCTGGTTCCCCGCGAGCGAATTGAGCAGACAATCCTCCTTTTCCGTGGACATCGAGTCATGCTGGACAGCGATTTGGCCAAACTCTACGGAGTTTCGACAAGAGTGCTCAACCAAGCGGTCAAGAGAAACAAAGCCCGCTTCCCGATGGATTTCATGTTCCAACTGACGGCTGAGGAGGCCACATCTTTAAGGTCACAAATTGTGACCTTAAAAGCAGGCCGTGGACAGCACCGCAAATATCACCCCTATGTCTTTAGCGAACAGGGAGTAGCCATGCTTTCAAGCGTCCTGCATAGTGAACGCTCCATACAGGTGAACATTACTATCATGCGGGCCTTCGTGCGCCTCCGAGCAATGATGAGCTCCAACAAGATTTTGGCTCGGAGACTCACCGAGCTCGAGAAGAAGTATGACGCCCAGTTTCGTGTGGTGTTCGAAGCCATTCGTGAACTGATGGCAGAGCCAGAACCCAAATCCCGCCGCATCGGATTTAAGACGTAAAACGGAACGGCCAGCCCATTCTTCCGCCTGCCGAACATGCCTGCCATTTTCCCTGCAAGGTAACGCTTCGCGTTCAGCACCCAGTACATCTCTTTCCCCTTCAGAGATGGGTGTGGCCCGTTGCTCTCCGGTGCTCGCCTGGGAAGAGGGCGCGTCTCGGCGCGACCAGGGTTGGGGGAGTGAGAAGACTGCGCGCAATTGGAGAGCAATTGGGCCTCCCTTCCGTGAGAAAATGGTAGCAAGCTTGGTGGGACCATTGGTAGTGCATCGGTCGATGCGCGCAGTCAGGCACAGACTCAGATCACCCCTTTCTGAGCTAAGTACCAGCAAGCTCGGAGGGACCATTTGTAGCAAGGCCCGCGGGACAAGAGTCCTGCGGGCCTTGTTGTGTGGAGCGCCTGACGGGTCCCGCAAAGTCTCGCCAGCGGTTGTATTCCGCCGTACCGCTGAGTTGACACAACGGCTGGCGAGTCGTAGCCTGTCGCGAAATTCTCAAAGCAACCGGCTGAAGAGTAGGATGTCCGTATCTTCCATGTTCATGGTTGAGTACTCGAGCGCGCCGCGTCTCGCTGGTGCACGGAGAGCCATAGCGTGCTGTCTGCTCGGGGGACTCTTGACCGTCCTGCATGCGGTACCGGCCCTGGCGGAAGGGGAATTCGCGTGGTCGTCGGTCAAGAAAGGTGTGCTCTTAGTGGCCAGCCCGTCATTGAATGATCCGAACTTTCGCGAAGCCGTCGTGCTCATCGTAGAGCACGGGCCTGAGGGAACGCTCGGGCTCATTCTGAATCGCTCTACGAAGATCCTTCTGTCCGAGGCGTTGCCGGAACTCACCGTGCTGAAGGGGACGAGCTATCGGCTGTTTGCGGGTGGGCCGGTGCAGCCAACCCAGCTTCTTCTGCTGTTTCGACTCAAGGAACCGCCGGCAGACGCACGATCCGTTTTCGACGGGGTCTATATCGGGGGCACACCGAAGGTCTTGGAATCATTAGGCAGGCCAAACCGACCGAAACCTTCCGGGCTTTTTCCGGATATGCCGGGTGGGCTCCGCAGCAGCTGAAACATGAGATGCTCCAGGCAGCATGGGCGACCCTGACGCCAGATTCGATCGGCATCTTTGACCAGGACCCGGCCAAACTCTGGGCTGACTGTATCAGCCGCCTCCAGAAGCCAAGGGTGATCTCCAATTAGAG
>JBKJWE010000242.1:0-5778 GCA_046717045.1 Nitrospiraceae bacterium
GCCCAGCGGCGGAGCCCTTCGTAGACCGGCTCTTCCAGGACGACGTTGACGCGTGGATTTTTGGCTGGCATGGCACCACCTCCCACTATTTTCCGCGTGGGGAAAGTGTACCACATGTGATGGACCGCGGCAAGGCAGGAGTGTGGCGACGACGTCGAATTCCAAGTTGATTCCCTGGGGATTTGCTACGGCTGGTTCTGTGCGGATGATCGGTTAGTAAGATAGACGCGAAGCCAGCAAGAAACGTGTTTCCTGCTTCCCCCATCTCTCCCTCTCACATACGCCATCAGGATAGTGCCAGGTGACATTGCGTGCGAGTGACGCTGGTGTGCGTGGCAAGTGACTTCTTACTCCTCCACTCTCCTATGAATCCGGGCTAGGCCGCTGAAACGGGTGGCGAGGACTGTCTTACACATTTCTCAGGCGGGGGCTTGGTTTGATCCCCAACTGCGCACTTCGACCGAGCTCCGCCCTACGAATGATCCTTCCACGCTCGCTCGTTTATTTCTCCAGAGGTTGGCCTAGTTGATCCTCAAATGCGCGCATCAAACGGGCACTGTTTTTTCGTGCGCGTTTGGCGCGCAGGAGGACGACCAGGCTGCCCTCGCCTCGTGCTACTTGACTAAAAACGTCTTCGAATCCTCTCCCGACGCCGTCGTCACGGTCAACATCGCCAGACCTTTGCGACCTCCGCTAGGAACGGTGGCGGTAATCTTGGTCGGGCTCTCCATCTTGAAGGAGGCCGCATGACCGGGGCCGAACGAGACGCTGCGGAGGCAGTCCACGCTTCCAAAGTTCGCTCCAGTGATCGTTACCTTGTTGCCGGCTTTGCCTTCATCCGGGCTGACCTTCTCAATCTTCGGTGCGGTTCCGAAACAGGATTTGGCCTTCCCCGCCGTCTCTGCTGACTGGAACTTTGACTTGGCGGGTTTTGATTGGGGCGTCTTGGCTTCGGTTTTCGCTTTTGGCTTCTTGGCCGGCTGAGTTTGCTCCGCCGCCATGGCGGTCGAATTGCCGAGTGTCCAGAACCCGAAGATAGGCGCGCTTACTATCGCCACCACGAACAATAGAGATCTTTGCATGACCGGCCTCCGGTTACCAACGCTAAGGATGAGAGGGTCAGGATCAATCACCGGTCAGCGACCAGTTGAATCAATCCTCGATGGTCGAGATATCGCCCGGGTCTTGCCCGAGCTCTTTTGCTTTGAGGACACGCCGCATAATCTTGCCGGAGCGGGTCTTCGGCAGTGACGTGACGATATCGATCTCAGCCGGCACGGCGATTTTCCCCAGTTCCTTCAGCACCTGGTCTTTGATCGAGTGAATCAATTCAGGGCTTTCCTTCTCGCCCTGTTTCAAAATGACAAAGGCCTTGATGGACTCGCCCACGGTCTTGTGCGGCTTGCCGATCACCGCCGCTTCCGCCACTGCGTGGTGACTGACGATCGCGCTTTCGACTTCGGCGGTCCCGAGCCGGTTGCCCGCCACTTTGATGACATCATCGGCGCGGCCCATAAACCACATGTAGCCGTCTGCGTCTTTGTGGCAGATGTCGCCGGCAGTGTAGCAGTTCGGAATCGTATTCCAGTAGGCCTTGTACCGTTCCGGATCTTTGTAGATCGTGCGCATCATCGAGGGCCACGGTTTCTTGATGACCGCGAACCCACCGGCGTTGGCGGGCAGACTCTTGCCTTCGCGGTCCACCACGTCGGCTTCGATGCCGAGGAATGCTCTGGTGGCCGAGCCAGGCTTTAACGGAACGGTGGGGAGCGGAGTAATAAGGATGGCCCCGGTTTCCGTTTGCCACCAGGTATCCATGATCGGTTTGTCGCCGCCGGTGACGCGATGGAACCATTCCCAGGCTTCTGGATTGATCGGTTCACCCACGCTGCCGAGGATGCGCAAGGTAGAAAGGTCATACTTCTTGGGCCAGTCTTCTCCGTAACGCATAAGCAGGCGAATCGCCGTTGGTGTAGTGTAAAAAATCGAGACGCCGTAGCGCGCAATCAAATCCCACCAGCGGCCGGGGTTCGGATAGTCGGGCTTCCCTTCTGCCGTCAAGACCGTTGCGCCATTGAGAAGCGGGCCGTAGACGATATAGCTATGCCCTGTCACCCAGCCGGGGTCTGAGACGCAGAAGTAGACGTCATCATCCTTGAGATCGAACACATATTTGGCAGTAAGATAAGTTCCCACCATGTAGCCGCCGTGGACATGGACGACGCCTTTAGGCTTCCCGGTCGTGCCGGATGTGTAGAGAATGTAGAGCGGCGTCTCGGCGTCCAGTTTCGCGGCTTCGCAGATTGGGGATTCGGTGGCAACCCATTCGCGCCAATCGAGTTCCTTCGGCGCAGCGAGGGGAGAGGCTGGTGACTGCCGACGGACGACGACGACGTGTTGAACGGTGGGGCAGGTGGCGATGGCCTGGTCGACGACGGTTTTCAGTTGGAGAACTTTTCCGCGGTCGTAGCCCACATCGGCGGTGATAACCAGTTTGGCTTCGGCATCCTGGACCCGGCTGGCCAGCGCCGGCGCGCTGAATCCCGAATAGACGACGCTGTGAATGAGTCCCAAGCGCGCACAAGCCAACATGGCGACGACCTGTTCAGGGACTTTGGGAAGATAGATGGTGACGCGATCGCCTTGCACAAGCCCGAGTTTCTTCAAGGCGTTGGCGCATCGATTGACCTGCCGGGCCAACTCTCCATAGGTAAAGACACGCTCGTGATCGTTTTCCCCGACCCAGATGAGGGCGACTTTGTTCTTGCGTCCCCTCTTGATGTGGCGGTCCAGGCAGTTATAGGCAATGTTGCAGGTCGCTCCCACGAACCACTTGGCCCAGGGATATTGCCAATCGAGGACTTTCGACCAAGGGCTGAACCATTCCAGTTCCTGTGCAGCCTTAGCCCAAAAGGCTTCAGGGTCGGCGATGGATTGCCGATAGGCGCTCTCGTAATCTTGAATGTAGGCGGCGGCTTTGGTCAGGGCGCTTGGATGGTACACTCGGCTTTCTTTCAGAAGGGTGTCGATGTTCTCTGCCATGGGGGCGTCATCTCCTTGAGGTCTCGGTGCGATGCAGGCGATCGACATTATGCGGAAGCAGCTAGGAAGACTTCAACTATACCTTCGTAAGGGGATTTTTCTAAAACGTTGGGAACCGGCGTGCCCCGTGCATTTCTTGACAGGTGAGACAAGGCCAGAGTAGGCTGATTTCAGACGTCGAGCAGTAGCCCGCACACCATGTCAAGAATGTCTTTCCGACCATCACGCCCCATCCTGCTGCCTCTCATCGGCGCATGTCTGTGGGCCATGATCGGGGTACCTTCGACTTTTGCGCAATTGGGGAAGCCCGAGGGGCTCTATTATAAGTCGTGGGCAGTCGTGATCGGAGTTGAGAACTATCTCCTCGCTCCTAAGATCCCTGGTGCGATCGAAGGGGCTAAGGCGGTAGCACAGTCGTTCCGCCAATTGGGGTTCGATGAAGTCGTCGAGATTTATGAAAAGGACGCCACCTTTCGTCATGTACAGCAAACGCTGACGGATTTTCTCCCCAGAAAGGTCGGACGACAAGATCGCCTGGTGCTGTATTTTGTCGGTCATGGGGGCGTAACCCAGGATGCGTCCGGCAGAGATCTCGGCTATCTCGTTCCCTGGGACGCTCAACTTGGCAATGTGTCCAAGTCGGTGACGTTCGAACAGATTAAAGAGTTCAGCCGGCGCATTGCCTCCAAGCATACGCTGATGATTTTCAATGCCGCGGTCCGAGGTTGGGAAGAGACCGCCGCGCAGCAACTATCATTGGAAGGGCGCTCGGCTCCCGAAGACGATCTCGAGAGGCGGGTCGTGCAAGTGCTCACCGCAGCCGATAAGGGAGAGGCCCTCGCCCAAGTTGAGGGAAAGAGCCTGTTCGCTCGGGTCTTAGTCGAGGCCCTGGCAGGTCGTGCGGACCAAAACAAGAACGGCTGGTTGATGGCGTCCGAGCTTGGCGGGTATGTCAAGCAACAGGTTGAACAGACCACGCAAGGGAAGCAACACCCGTTGTTTACCAGACTCGAAGGCGATGGGGATACGATTTTGGTGGAAGGGCGAAGAGCGGCCTTCATCCTCGGAGCGGAGCCACAGTCACCGGCGGAGCGGCAGCAGGCCGCGAGGATGCAATACGAAAAAGCTTTTGCGATCCTCCAAACAGGAAAATCGCAAGAGGAAGCATTGGAGCGATTGAACAAGGCGTTGGAGTACGACCCCACGTATGGTGATGCCTATGTACTCAAGAGCTACGTCCGGTTTGAAGTGCTGCCGGACCTCGACGAGGCCTTTGCGGCGGCAAAGCTGGCGGTCCAGCATGCGCCGAAGAACCCCGACTCGCATTACACGTTGGGGCTGATTCATGAAAAGCGCGGGCAATTTACCGAGGCTGAACGGGCGATGCGGGATGCGCTGGCAGTCAATCCGAAATATCTGGACGTCCATTTTTCGCTGGGAACCCTATACGCCGATTCGATGAAGGATCAGAAGAAATCGGTCGAGGCGTTCGAACGATATCTCGAACTTGGGGGAACCCACTCCAGAGCCCGCAATGCCGTGAGGGCAGGCAGCACGTCCGGTCAGACCCCCTAATCCTTTTCTCCCCCTTTTAAGTAGCCCAAGCCGATCTTCAGAGCGCGACGAGTGATTTCCGCCCAGCGCACTTGCGGATACTGGGCCAAGATCGCCGCGGCCTTCGGGTCTTGCACGTCCAATTGGAGAACTTTAATGATTCCATCGTCAATTTGTATGTCGGCCACGGTCGTTCTCCTTCCAAGAAGCCGGAAATCATGCGCGGTGGCGTCAACCTCCCGCCGCTCTTCGCGTTGACTCAATTAGGGGTGCATGATAGCATGAATTTATTCGTTTTTTCCGCCATCATCAGGTCCGTGACTCTGTGAGTTCGGCACAATCGCACCATCCGGATCACCAAGGAGGAATGAGGTATGAATACAGTACAGGGGTACATGTCGAGGGTGGTTGGGGGTGGAGTCGCTGTCGCTTTGGTGATCGGACTCGCTGCCTGCGGCGGCCCTCCCAAGTGGGTCAAGCAGGGCTCCGGGGCCTTTAACGAGAAAGACAGCAAGGCCTTTTATGGTGTGGGATCGGTCACCGGTGTGAGGAACGAGCCTCTTGCCTGGGACACGGCAGAGAATCGTGGTCGAGCGGAAATTGCCAAGTCCTTTGAAACCTATACGGGATATCTGATGCGGGACTATGCGGCGTCCACGACGGCCGGAGACTTCACCCGCAATACGGAAGAGCAAAACGTCGAACGAGCGATCAAGACGGTCACGATGACGACACTGAGCGGGGTGCGTCCGATCGATCGGTATAAAGACGAGAAGACAGGGACCTACTACGTGTTGACGAAGCTCAGCCTCGAGGAGATGAAGAACAATCTGGAGCAGGCCAAGGAACTCAACTCCCAGGTTCGTGATTTTGTCAGGAAGAATGCGGACAAGCTCTTTGAGCGACTCGAGAAGGAAGAAGATAAGCGCGCAAATCGGTAAGCGCAACCCTGCGGAGATGTGTTCATAGAGGAGCGCGATATGAAGAGCCTTCCGAGTCAGAGATCGAGGATAGCCGTCCTATCAGTCCTCTTGCTCTCCATCGGAGGTTGCGGACAGGAGACGAAAGTCACCAGAGTGGACGCCGGTGTGGTCACCGATCTCAGCGGTCGCTGGAACGATACCGATTCCCGCATGGTGGCGGAGTCGATGGTGAAAGAAGCGCTGGAATATCCCTGGCTCA
>JBKJWE010000243.1:0-3335 GCA_046717045.1 Nitrospiraceae bacterium
CACCGATCGGGTGGAAACAGTTTCCACCTAATGCCCTGTCGGCGATTGGCTTCTGAGACAGAGAAGAATCGAGTCGTCATTTTCGAAACCAGACGTTCCACCAATAAGAGCAAGCGACGGAGTACCGGGCGTTGGGCTGGCGTCATCCCATATCCATGGATAGTGTGGATAATGATTGGGACTCCCGCCAAGTGAGCAGCCATTCGGCCAAGAATTCCCGCTTTAGAGCTGTGGGTATGGACGATTGTCGGCTTGAGTCGCTTGAACAACGTCGTCAATGCCCAAAGCGCACGGATATCGTGGAAGGGACTTATCGCGCGAATTAATGTGGGGACTTGATAGAACTCGATCGTAGGAAGGGCTCGAGCCTCTGCATCCAGTAACCCGGCTTCTCCCGCGATTAAGACTGGGCGAAATTTTGCGGAACTAAGATGGGCAACGGTAAACAGGGTGTTTTGCTGAGCGCCGCCCAGCTCGAGCTTGGTGATGACGTGGCAGACAGTGTCCACGGTCAAGCCTATGCGGTGGCACGATGCAGAGACTGAGTCCGCAATTGTTCGGCAAGTTGCTTCCCTTGTCCGATCGCATCCTCCATTGAGGTATGTTCCCATCGACCATAACGGCCGATTGAATGAATTCCTCGTCGCTCCAATTCGGCAATGATGGCCGGCACCGCCTGTGCTCGATGTCGATCGAAATAGACATAGGCATAATGAAGATCCTTGACGTCGGCCACAACCATCTCGTCGTCAGGTTGGAGAATCCCCGCCTGTTCCATGCCGGTTCGCGCCAGTTCGATCAACTCCTCTGCGGATCGATGCTCCGTTGGCCGATGGGACATCTCCACATACATTGAGCTGCAGCCTGGTCTTCCCAATGAAGGAGAAAAGTTCGTTGGAAAACCAATGCGATAGAAGGGAAACTTGGGCTCAGGGAAGTAGAGCCAGTGCTTGTCGGAAACACATTCCCGCGAAAATCCCAGGTTGACGTTATATACCGACACCCACCGCAACGCGGCAGCAGCCTCCTTCAGAGCAGCGGGAAAGTCCGTGCATCGACGAACGAGTTCGGGAATTGGAATGGTCGACACCAGGGATTCGTACTGTTCGTCAGACACCGCGCCGGTTCGTCGATCGCGAAAGACCGCACGGTGTTTCTTCGTGGCGACCTCCTCAAGTTCGCAGTTATGGACGATGTCCGTGACTCCCGACACGAACGACTCAGGCAACACGTTGATCCCTCCGGTCGCCGGGTAGAGAAAGGACGGGTTGTAGCCGAAGGCCTTGTCTTTGATTCCCAGCGCCCCGTTAATGACATCCTTGAGGTCCGGCTTGGGCACAAGCCATGAAACCCAGTCGGAGGTCAGTTCGTCGAGCGAAACCTGCCAGAGCTTCTCGTTGAAGGGCACCATGAAGTGCTTCGCCATCCCCTCTCCGAGATTGTCCAAAATCCACTGTTTGAACGAACGCTCCTTCGGGGCAATCGACGAGACAGGCGGCGTCAGCGTCGCGATGAAGCCCATCAGGCATTCTCTCACGACTTCGGGCGGTAATCCAAACGTATTTACCTGGAACGGATACTCTGTGTAGGCTTGATGGGAGTAGAGGAACGAGCGCCGAGCATGTTTCTGCAACTTTCCGTCGAGCAACTTTTCAACCAGGGCTTTGATTTCCGCTTGCCTGAAATGGAGTAGGTGCCCCGTATAATCGAAGGTAAATCCGTTTTTTTTATAGGACCGGCAGAGCCCGCCGACTTCCTGCTCTCGTTCATACAGACGATAGGGAACCCCAGAGAGGTGGTACGCCGTACTGAGGCCTGCCAGCCCTGCGCCGACAATGACGATCATGCCGCCCTGGTCCCTTCCCCTTGGCCGGTTGTCAAGCCTGGTTGGGACGGATTCCGGACATCAATGTGCCGCAATGCCAGAGACACCGAGAGAAGAATTCCTATCGTCCCCAAGCACAAACTCCACGCGACCTCGTGGCTGACCGTCAACATCAACAAGCCTATGCCCCCGACCAGGAGGGTCGCTGCATAGCTCGTCAGGACAATTTGAGGAACAGACATCCCCCAATGACGCAGTCGAATTGCGACGTGATCAGGACTGCCCCAAAAAATCGGGAGGCCGCGTTGAACGCGAACATACATCACAAATAGCGTGTCAAAAATCGGAATGCCCAGGATAAAGACCGGCGTGAGCAAGGACAGGGAATGATCGCTAGGATACTTCTCAATCATGGTCATTGCGCCCAACAGGAGGCCGATGAACATCGCGCCAGTATCACCCATGTAGATTCTGGCCGGCGACCAGTTGTATCGAAGAAAACCAGCCAGACTTCCGATTAATGCCGCCAACATGAACGCCACGGCCTGATCTCCCTGCAATAGAGCGACGATGAGGAGACAACTCGCGCTAATCGCACCCACACCGGCAGACAGCCCGTCCATGATGTCAAGGAGGTTGAACGCATTGATCAATCCCACCATCCAAAACATCGTCAAGACCAAATCCAGCCAATCCGGCAAGGCCGCAATCTCGATCCTGATTCCGCTCTTGATCAATACGAATACGGCGAGGAGTTGTCCAATAAGTTTTGTGGCCGGAGTCAAGACGCCAAAATCGTCGATTAACCCCAGCATCACGACAATGGTTCCACCCAGGATGATCCCGAGCACGTCATGGCGGAACTCGAAGGTGAGAGCCAGGCTCATGAGAAATGCGATGTAGATAGCCAATCCGCCAAAGTAGGGAACCGGCTCCTTCTGATGTTTCAAATTGCCATCGGGAGCATCTACCACGCCGTACTTGAGCGCAGCCTTCCGTGCTAGCGGAACACCATACAGAGATATCCCCATGGCTAATCCAATAGTTAAGATGAGGATTAGTATTGGCATAGGCCTATCATACACATCGTACTGACAAAAACAATCGGTTTTCCCATTGTTTACAGTGAGTTGCTCTACAAATTGGACCCTGACATCGCGTACACACTCTGAATATAGTCGAGATACCGCTCTAACGAATGCTGCTGCACCACGCGCTCTCTCGCTCGCAGTCCCATTGCCGCAGTCTGCCTTGGATTGGCTAACAATTCTACAATGGCGTCGGCCACCGCATTCGGAGTAGCCGGCACAAGTCGTCCAACTTGGTCGTCGACTAGCTTTCTGGTAAGGCCGACGTCCGTCGCCACCACTGCGGTGCCACTTGCCATCGCCTCTAGAAGAGACTGGGACGGATAATTATCGGTCCGTTGCACTGACACAAATACGGCTGCCCGGCTCAATACCGATTCGACCTGATCATTCCACCCCACGGTCATCCACGGTCCAAGGCC
>JBKJWE010000244.1:0-3440 GCA_046717045.1 Nitrospiraceae bacterium
GTACATACGTATCGCCCACAGTGCTTCTCACCTTTCTTTTCCACGGAGAGAACCATGAGAACTCACAGCCAACCGCCCACCACTCCGCAAACGGTCGATCGAAGAATGCTCGGTGTGCTTAAGAAAAAGGGCGCACAATCCATCGATGACCTCAGCACCCTGACGAAGATCGGCTGGGCGCAGGTGTTCATGTCAGTGGACCGTCTCAGCCGGATTGGAAAGGTCTCGCTGACTCCCGTTCGCCCCTGTGAATATCGAATCTCGATCGGCGGGCTACTTCGTCGCTAGAACTGCTGAAGCGGTGAGGGGCGGGGGAGGCGAAGAACGCGCCGACCCGCCACCCGCCACGAATTGGTTCTGTCTCTTTCACGGCAGAATCTCGATTTATTCCGTTCTTCAAGCTATGCTTCCGGTCGGTTCACGAGTAAAAAGGTGTGCGGATTAGTCATGAGAATTATCCACCTTACAACCATCACAGTGCTATTCGCTCTTGTTCACGTTGGATGTTCATTCCGGTACCAGCCGGTGGGTTTCCGAGGTGGTTACTCCGAGACCTCTCTCGATGAAAACTTCATATCTGTTCGTTACCAGGCTCCATCGATCCTTTACGAACATCCGGCAGAGTTTACCAAAGAACAGCATATGCAATTCTTCTTATTATATCGCTGTGCAGAGGTAACCAGCCTCAGTGGTCATGACTATTTTGTGGTGATTGACTCAACCATTCCGATCATAGTTGCAAGATCTGGTGTCGAATTGCGTGAATACCGGGTGATTCCTGTCGTTTCTGCGGGGTCGATACTGGGTGCTGCTGGAAGAGGATTGCCACGATCAAGAACTAACAATGTGATTGATACCAATATTCAAGAGGCTACGATTCAGATGTTTGACGGAGAGAAACTCGACTCCAAATCGTTTACCTATAATGCAAAAGAATTGCTGAAAACGCTCCCGCTGCAGAATTTAGGACTAGCCGCTGCTTTGAAAAATCGGGAAAACTAGTTCAAATGCACATCATGCCGCCTGGGACCCCCCGTTTTAATTCTTGCTTTCTGATCGTGTGTCTCATTCTCTTAGAAAGTTGTATGGAATTCGGACGACTGGATTATACGCGACCATCGAATCTTGAGGCAGGGAACTTCACCGCTTGGTACAATGTGAAATACCCCGAGATATTCCCAATATCGCTGCAGGTTTCAGTCGCCCCTAACGCTGATTCGACCACCTATCTCTTCTGTCCTTTTCCTTGCCCATTTCCGGTGATCCCATGGATTCCTGGGATTGCATCCTCTTGGTTCTATTCTTCTGATTATGAGCCCGAGCAGCGGCTTTGGATCGAGTTTTGTCTCATACCCAATAATGGCCAGGTCTCATTCGATCCACACAAGGTTACAGTGCAAACGTCTGATGAGAAGAAATTTGTACCTGCTGGATTAGAGGGACCAGCAATTCTCGAAGAACAAAAAGCGAATCAGCCGAGTGATATCCCTCATCTATCCCACGCTTGTTCGCTTCCCCTCCATTTGGGAAGCACTGGTATCTTTGGCCATGTTCCCGACCACGAAATAATTACCGCCAAGCCAATTTGTATTCGGCTAGGGTTTCGCGTCAGCGTCACACCAGCTACATCCTATCTCCTGCGGATCGAGGGGCTAAGCATAGATGGGAAGCCAGTATCAGTCTCCCCAACTCAATTTCAAAGGGTAAGTCGAAAGCAGATATGGAGGATATTGTAAGATCGGCTGGAAAAGCGAGCAAGTGTGCCTGCCCGCCACGCGCCGCTTCATGTTTGATTGCCAAGCCTGACCCTTCTTGTGAGACACGCTGGGGCAATGCATTCAGGGAGTGCGCTAGTTTGCCTCCTTTGTAGTGGAGGGCTATGCTATCCGGTGTGAGGCTGCCCCCAGTCCACAAGGAGACGCATCATGAAAAATATGGCCCTCGCCGCATGGGTAATACTGTTGCTAAGCCCTCTATTGCCAGGTCTCTCCAGCGCGTCCGACCAGCAAGGTGTTCCGCCCGAAACGGTCACCGACTATATTCACGCCGTCATCGAAGCTGACCGGACCTTCTACACGATGCACGTAGTCGAGCGAATGAAGAAAAGCGGGACCGTCGCTGCGGCCGAGGACTGGCGTGCGAAGAAAAACGTATTGCCGCTGCCGGCTCAGTTCCTCAAGGAGTCGGGGGAGCTGGGAACAGCGACCGGCTCGAAAGTGCGCTACCGACTCATCAGCCTGTGGCCGATTAATCCGGAGAACAGTCCACATAGTGAGTCAGAGAAAAAAGGCCTGGAAGCAGTGATCCGGCAGCCCGAACGATCGGCCACGGCTACCGTGAAGGATGGTCGTCAGACGTACTTTCAAGCCATCTATGCCGATCATGCCGTCACCGGAGCCTGCATCGCCTGCCACAACGCGCATCCAAATAGTTCCAAGAAAGATTTTAAGTTGAAGGACGTGATGGGTGGACTGGTGATTGAGATACCGCTGAAGCAGGAGTAAGCTCGGTTGTCATCACCGACTCAATGGATCATCAGCCGCTCTTCGACCATGAACTGACGACGCTGCAGGGGACGGCGAATAATGCGCCGGCCCGCCACGCGCTCTGAAGTAGAGCCTAGCCATGTTCATTCCCGGCGCTCAGCTGATAGTCGTAGCCTGTCTGATGGTGAAGATCCCCACGCCCCTTGTGATGATCACTTGCCCCGTCCGGCTTAGGCGAGCCACTTCGACATAGAGCTCAGTAGAGGTGAATTCAGGATAGCGAGCCACCAAGGCTTCGAAGTCGCAATCCGGGGAGCCTCGGAGTAGTTCAAGGATGCGGTCGGTAATGGGCCTCTGCGGTGACATCTGGATTCCTCCTTGCAGGGATGTGTTCGTCTCGGGAAGCGTGTCGAGCGTGATGCCGGCGTTGCAGCGGCGGAGACTGGAGAATCGGTCGCGTTGGGAAAGGCGAGGAAGCGCGAGAGATGGGACAGTCGGCGTGGCTGAAACGTCTTGGCTGTATGCTACGTGCGAAGCGGCCGCGCGGTCAAGCCGTTCTAAGTCGTGTGTGCTCGTGTCGTTGAACGAAATAGTTTACAGCCATCAGATGAACCAGATTTCGCCACGCGCCGCGAAATGGTTGATTGCAAGACCTGGCTCTCATTATTAAAGCGTCAGAAAGCTGTGAAGAAAAGACTGCCGACCCCTTTTCGGTCTAGGTAAAAAGCTTTCACCCCAGCGCAAACACTCGGTTGAGTTCATTCAGGTGTTCGGCTTTTTCTTCTTCACTGACCCAGGCGCCTTCAAAGGCGTTGCGTGCCAGCCGGTAGAGGTCTTCGCGGGTGACTGGAAGGTGTTCAATTAGTGCGCGGTAGTTGTCGTTCACATAGCCGCCGAAATAGGCCGGGTCATCCGAGTTGATGGTAGTTTTTAAACCCTGTTTGAGCATGGTCA
>JBKJWE010000245.1:0-2693 GCA_046717045.1 Nitrospiraceae bacterium
TTTTACGTCTAGCAGCCGATTCTGTTCCAAGAGTCGAACGGCTAGCACTTTCGCGACCCGTTGCTGAAGGTACCAGAGTTCGTCTGACGACATAGTGGAATAATCATCCGTCAAAATTCGCCCCCAATTCAAGCGCCGATCGCGGCCGGCGAAATTCAAGTCTGCATCGCGCAAAGCATCATTCCAGCTTAACCCTGATTGGTAGCCTTAAGAACCGAGTTCCGTTGCCTGCGACGACATACCGTTGCAAACCTTCAGGTCAACTTCGTGTCATTCAACTTTCACCCCCGTACCGTTTCTTGTCCCACAAATATCGACCGCCCAGACGACCGGCGCCTGCTTCCAGGCAGGCAAACATCGTGAGGCTGCTTCAGAGCATTGAATCGCTCGGAAGAGGCTATGAGGAACTGCAGGCGTTACGCGAAAGCGTGTTGAAGCTCGAGGGCCGAAAGTTAAGGACCAATATGAAGGCGAAAGCAAAAAAGCGCCTTAGGCCGAAAGCAACCCAGTCACCGAAGGTGACTCGCCGCTGAGGCGCGCTGCTGATCACCCGAAGGGTACCGATTCATGATGCGAAAGAAGGCCGCTAAATTAAAAGAGGGAGGAAAAAACCTCTCCACTCATGCCGTCAAAGCATCAAAATGCACAGACATTTGGACAGATTTAGACTTGATTTGCTTGGAATTTGTATGAGTTCGGTTCAGCGTCACATCTCCAGCATGTTAAAGCTGATTGGTCACCTCCAAGAATTAAGCCAGCTACGCGAGCAGGTCAGACGAGTAACGTTGCCGTCCCGGAAACCAAGGCGAATTGTCCGACGAAAGAAACGCTGAAGAAAGCCACCCAGCCGGCCAACCTGCCGAGGTCGGTCCGGATGGTCGAGGACGACCGCGTAGCTTTCACGATCTGGATCGATGCGGCGGAGGGTGATAGCCGAGTCGGTCATCAGCAGAATATAATCGCCGCCGGGCGGATCATTATTAAACTTTTGCAGGCGATGAGAAGCGGCGCCCATTTCCGTCCATGGTCGTCGACGCTTCCTATGATGCCCAACTGCAAGTCCTGCGACCACCGCGGCGACTATCCCGAGTGGGAACGTGCAGCGCATTCGAGGTCATTGTTGTTGGTTCAAATGCGACAGCCAACACTACGAACCGAACGGATAGACTAAGCCAGTGAATGGATATTTCGGACGGCTTCGCCGAGCGCGGCCTTAAGGTTGATAATTTATAGTGAATAGTGGAACCGCTTGATCAATTGCTTGCGACTTCCAATATTCCGCTGGCCCCTTGCAGCCGCGGATTAGTGCAGTGTCTTCAAGCGAAGCATTTCTCTCACATTACACTCTAGACGGGATGGACCGCCGCATACTTGTCGGCCTCTCGTTTGAGGAGACTGTAGAGTTTGAGCGTCTGGACAAGAGCTTGCCGTACGCAGGCAGGCACGTTTGGCCGTTCTCTACCGCGATTGTACCGGGGCTGCCGAAGGAAGTCCGCTGGCTCGAGTTGTATCGAAAGCACCGCGCAGCGTTCGACGCGATGCAGAATAAACCTGTCTCAAGGAGATAAAGGACGCCCCGGCTCAAGGGGGCAGCCTTACGGGCCGACCGTGGGCCGCAGCAGACGTAAGTCACCCAGATTGGAAAAAGAAACAGAAAGAAAGCTCCCCAGGTTGCAAGTAACGTCCAAATGTTCGGCGTATCGAGTTACCCTTTTTCGAAAGCATGTGACCCAAATTTCGATCCCTTGAATTCAGTCGCACGAGCTAAGCGATCCGCTCTTGAATGCGCTAATTGATCAACCTATCGGACGGCCGGAAGTATCTCCCTGCGACCAAGCCGAAGACGAGCACAACGGTGTCGAACCTAAAACGAGCGCGGCGCGGCAGGCTCGCAGCTCAAGCTCATCGCCGGCACGGTCCTGGTGGATGCCAGCAAGTGGCGGGGTGGCGTGTCCGCCAGCCATCCGGCGCAGTACCAAGGCCCAGCGGCTTGTAACGAGCGCGTGATGCGGTCTGTGATGACAGTGGCCGCCGCCGGGCATCACAACCAGCGACGGCCGTGCCACCCGGTCCTAGGTAGGGGGCGGGGTACCGAGCGACCGAGGCAAACGATTTCCGTGTGAGCGAAGTTCCAGGCGAACCGCTCGCCTTCAGCCGCAACGCCAAGCCGGCGCCTAGGTCAACTATGCGCGCGATCGAAGTTCCGGGCGCAACTCATCGAGGAGGGTTTGAACACCGTTCAGCGCTAAATTACAATTGGAGCGTGAATCAACTTCGGCCTCCGGCAGTGCACGCTAGATCGCTTATTTTTCTAGGACAAAATTAAAACACGCCGATGCTCAGCACGACTGATATCAAGACCGAGTTCATTTGAGCCCCCGTTTGTTTCTTGCGTTCAGAGTGCCCACGATCCAATTAGGACACGTCGTCGCGATGCAAAAATGATTTCGCGCATTGCGCGGCCTCGGTCATATATCGGTGACAGAGTGTTGTGCTCCCGACAAATGCGCGGCATTTCATTTACTGCCGAAGGTTCATTTTCCTGGCCGACAAACACAGAGCGCGTGCCCATTTTTGCGAGTCTCGGAGCCAAGAGGCTCCCGACGCGGCAACGCGAAAAGAATGGAGTAAGCTTGCAATCGAATGGCACACCGGCTAACGCCGCTGCACGCCTTTTGGAATAGGGCCGCCTC
>JBKJWE010000246.1:0-5162 GCA_046717045.1 Nitrospiraceae bacterium
GGCATAACCAACATAGTACACGATTCCATCACGACGCTTATGAATCTCCAACGAGAATTTATTGCCACGTTTCGCGTCTAGCAATTCGCTGCACGCTGAGAAGCCATATACTCCCTTCGGCAAATTCTGTATCGTTCTTCCATCTTCCAATTCATTAAGCGGCCTAAGCTGATGCACTTGCCGTAGTTCCAGTACCTCTATGCGAACGGGTTTTACATCCGGTATCTTTCCCACATCGGCCTGAGGGTTCTTTGCTTGATTGTTCCCACTCCAAATTTCGGCGAAGTGAATTGGAAAATTCAATTTGGCAATGAGGTAGGCCAACATGACCAACCCAAGCGGAACAGTTACCAGATATAGCCACCGTCTCATAGCTGTTAGGATACGCCCGACGTCTGCTTGAAGCAAAAAGCAGCTTGTCCGTTCGAGCTCAATGATAGAAATATCTCGAGGGTGAGCAATAGTGACCAAACGGCCAGTGGTCCTCCAAAGGGACAATACAACTAAGGTGGTGACTCACCGAAACTCGGTGAGGGGCATGCCGTCCCCTCATACATATTAGGAGGCGCCCATACGACAGATCAGCAGATGTTCGACCCTCGCCTGCACGGCTGTTCTATTTTTGTTTGCGACCGGCTGCACGCTCAAAGCGACGACCAATCAGATCATTGATACAACCTCCAATATCACGGGCACGACCTCCGGCTTCGCTTGGTTCGATGAAGACGGCAGCATGCTGCGCCCCGAGCATAAGATCATCGCCTTCACCGCCTTGAACCACGCGGATCTCGAACAAGATCTCGCCCGGGGCCAGGGTGAATAATTGACGTCGCTCGGCACGCTCTTAGGTGTCGCGGACGACCGGCAAGCGACATTCCGCTCCCATGCGCAGCGTGCCTTCGGCATGCTCGTGTCGTCCGAGCAATCAGCCCGCGTCACTCACATCCGGACACTGGCGCGGTAATCCACGACGCGGCGCTTTTCGAACGGAACGGCCATCGCTGGCACCTGGTCTGGTAGCGACGATCGATCTCTCTGAGGCGCCCAACCTCCGTCGACATGATACGATAACGCATGTCTGCCGAATCCTCGGCCTCGGTCACGACCAACATTCCTCAACGCATGGATCGTCTGCCCTGGTCGCGGTGGCACTGGCTGGTGGTGACCGCCCTGGGGGTGACCTGGCTGCTCGACGGGCTGGAAGTGACCATCGTGGCCGCGCTCGGCCCCATCCTCACCCACGCCACAACGCTACATCTGACTGAATCCGAAGTGGGGCTCGCCGCGTCGGCCTATCTGACCGGGTCGGTGTGTGGCGCGCTGGTCTTTTCCTACCTCACAGATCGACAGGGACGGAAGAAGTGGTTCATGATCACGCTCCTGCTGTATCTCGCGGCGACGGTCCTGACGGCGTTATCCTGGGATCTGGCGAGCTTGATGTGGTTCCGGTTCCTGACCGGGGCCGGTATCGGCGGCGAATATGCGGCGATCAATTCGGCGATCGACGAGTTGATCCCTGCGCGCCGGCGCGGCGAGACAGACCTGGCGATCAATGGCACCTGGTGGCTGGGCTCGGCCTTGGGTGCCCTGCTGTCGTTGGTACTGCTGAACCCGCAGATCGTCCCCGAGTCCATGGGATGGCGCTTATGCTTCCTCTTCGGCGCGGTCCTGGGGGTCGCCATCCTCCTCGTGCGGCGCTTCGTTCCGGAAAGCCCCCGGTGGCTCATGACGCAAAGCCGCGTGGACGAAGCGGAAGCGGTGGTGGTGCACATCGAGGAAGTGGTGTCGCGGGACAAAGGCCTGGACCCGTTGCCTCAGCCACACGGGTATATCACTTTGCATGCACGGCCCGCCGGCATAACCATCGCCACCGTCGCGCGCGAATTATTCCACTCCTATCCCCGACGTACGGCGCTTGGGATCGCGCTCATGGTGACGCAATCCTTCATGTACAACGCGGTCTCGTTCACCTTTCCATTTGTGCTCACCAAATACTATGACGTGTCGAGCAGCACCATCGGACTCTATCTGCTGCCGTTCGCCGTTGGCAATTTCCTCGGCCCCCTGGTGCTGGGCCGGTTCTTCGATAGCATCGGCCGCAAGCCCATGATCAGCTTCACCTATGGGATGGCCGGTACCCTCTTGGCGCTCACTGGATATGTCTTCTGGCAGGGTTCCTTTACCCTCACCACGCACCTCGTTGCCTGGTCTTCGATCTTTTTCTTTGCTTCGGCCGGGGCCAGTGCCGCCTATCTGACGGTCAGCGAGGTCTTTCCGATGGAGATCCGGGCCATGGCCATTGCGTTCTTCTTCATCGTGGCGCAAGGGGCGGGTATTGCGGCACCCTGGCTGTACGGCAAAATGATCGAGACCTCAATGAGCAGTATTGCCTTTGGCTATTTCCTGGGAGCTGGATTGATGTGCCTCGGAGCGATTGCGGAATTGTGGCTCGGGGTGAAGGCCGAAGGACGGTCGCTTGAACAAATCGCCACACCCTTGTCGTCCCGAAGAATGAGCTAGGGTGTATCATCCGCAGCTTCCCGAGCTTCTACTCGGAGCTGAAGCCGCTATTGCCAATTTGCCCTTTTGGCTGGCTGAGATCTCCGCGCACGGGGCTCGGCTTTCCCAAAAGCATATGAAACTGATCGACTGCTGAGCCGCGAAAGATATGTTCTCGTTGGCTGTGGCTAAACTGCGGCAGAACTATTGTGACCTATCGGGTTTGATCGGTCTCGCCCCGCTCTTTGGGTGCGAAGCTGGTGCCAAAACACCATGACCCAGGATGACCTGTGTCATCACAAATCCGCCTTCTTTCGTGATGATTCGTTGTGCTGAGTGTTCTGGGGTAGCTGATTTTTGATCCTCTGGCGCATTTCCCAATACGGTCCCTTTGCCGAAGCCGGCGCCGGGGTGCGCCCATGGGTGGGGGGGGATCAGCAAAGGGCCAGCTAGAAGTGAGACCGCTCGTTGTCGCCGCGATGCTGTTAGGTGCGGCCCCCGTAATTCAAGCCTTGGATCTCACCCCTTTGGTGGGAACTACGGAGGTTCAGTTTCATCCTGTGCAATCGGGGGGCCTAGTGGAAGGTTGCACGTTGATATATCACGTGATCGGTCAGGACTATGTCTATCAAGAAGGCAATCTTATCGGCTTAGTGGGTACTATCGCCTATTACACGAACAACGACCGCAATACGATTGGTCTGTCCTTGAAAATTGGAGTGCTCGACAGTCTGGAGAGTCATGCACGTATGGAGGCACCATTCTTTGCTTATCTCCAATCTCCTCATGGGACGACTTTAACAAGCAAGTTCGCGAAGGCAGATCCAGAAATGCCCGGGTCTCGACTCTTTGCCTTCGAGTTTGATGAGAACGCCCTACAAGTCTTCAAGGATTTGATGGACGGGTTGCCTATTACAATTGGATTTAATCGTCACAAAGGCGGTCTTCACATTCTCGTACCCCTCGATCTTGGCATCGCGGAATCTATCGTGGGCGCAGATGGCTCGGTGGCCCGCCGTCGTTCAGGTGACATGTTAAATCAGTTCATCACTTGCACGACCGAGGTTACCGAACAAGTTCAACGCAAACGTAAGGCACGTTGACGTTTCTTGGTAGTGGTTTAGGCGGGATTTTTCCGTGCGACGGCTTCGCCACATACAATGCAGTTGTAATTTCCCGTCACATAGCCGCTATCATCCCATTCCAGCTCCAAGTTTAAATGCTCGCATTTCGGCGATTCCTTCCGCTGTTTCCACTTCACCCGTAATCCTCCCGCTTGACTCGTCGTCATAGTCACCTCAAGGGGATTATAGCTGAACAGGAGGCCGCTTGCCGATGCTTAAGCGGTCATGTACAGTTGCCGCATGGCGAAAAAGAAACCAGCCACCCATCCCAACGTAATAGCTCATGAGATCCTGCAAGCATTAACTGGAGAGTCGGCGGGCACTACTTCAGTTGAGAAAGCCAGTGAAACTCCCAATTTCCCGTGGGAAATCCGCCACGAAGGCTCAAAAGAACCCAGGTGCTGTGGCTCTAGATCGATTGGGCGGGCTTAAAGGAGGCAAGGCAAGAGCTGCTAAATTATCTTCAAAAAAAAGAGCTGAGATCGCTAGAAAAGCCGCTAAAAGGTCGGTGGCGATAAAAGAGATAACTCCTCCAATCTAGGGGAGGACTTTTGACTTCAGCCGGATGGATCGAGTGCTTGCGACGTGTAGTTAGAAAGGAGAAAGTTCATGAGCGATGCCTTAATAAGAGAAGTCCTAAAAAGAGTGACCGTCACGGATCACAAAATCAACGTCCTTATTAACATCATTAACATCATGAGTCAGGTCATTCCCAAGATGGAGGGCGAAACCATCAAAGAATTACTTGATCGGCGGACTGGGGAATTTCTTGGTCCACCGTGCAATGCGGTTGCCGATCAGGTTCTGGCTGAAATTCGCGAGCCCATTGCGAGGCATAGTGCACGCAAACCATCTGCCGAATGATTTCATCAACATTTATCCCCAGTTCGCGTTGTACGGCCATAGAGGTAAGGCGCCCAGGAGCACCAGAACGACCACAATGGAGATAATGACGTTCATGGGCATCCTCATGATTGTACAGACTTATCAATAGTTTAAGGGGGTACTGGTGGTACACACGCCATAATACTAGCACTCAACCAGTGAGTGCGGAACGACAGGCCTAGGGGGATTGGAAAGGAGAGACTACGAAAGAGTTCGTCGAAAACTACGGAGGTTAATGAGGGCCCCCGCGGCTGGGAATAAGGCAAGTCGCATAAGCGTCGAAGGAAGTGGTCTTTCGTCGATTCAGTACACTGAGAACGCTTTAGAAACCGCGATGGCACCACTGCGACGTTGCCCTCTTCCAGTGAGATCCAGAGCGGCATCTGAAGTAAAGGCTCGACTCCGAAAGGGGTCGGGCCAGTTCCTCGCTTGGGCTCCCAATATTCCACCGGTGTACGGATGATGACTGCCCTGCGGTTCGGGGGCACTCCTCCTATTCTAGGGATTTCCTCAGTACCTGGAAGTCCCTCTGTCCTTGTATGCTACCCAACAGGATGTGAACTGGAACCTTCGAGGAGCCCGATTACAGGAGAGCGCATGGCACATATGAAAGGCGGAATCCGAACGGGGTCATCCACTCAGACGAAGCGACAC
>JBKJWE010000247.1:0-2577 GCA_046717045.1 Nitrospiraceae bacterium
TCAATGGCCAGGCCACGAGCCACAGCCTGTTGGGCGTCTGCAAACCGTTCTCTGCCCATTTCCACCAAGGCAGAAATGTAGCTGTCCCTGATCTGCTGTTCGATCTCGGGCGGGGCGGTCTTGGCGCAACGGAATCCCAGGCCCACGCCATAACTGTTATTAAGCGGGTGATTCCAGAACCGGTGGGTCGCCCTGACTGTGCCTTCCGGCGCAATCCACGATCCACCACGAATGACTCGTTTTTCCCCGACCGTCAGCCGGTCCACATAGGTGCCGGTTCCACCCAACCATATGGGTTTGGCCGGACCAGTTGGATTCACCATCGTTTCAAGCCGTCCATAGTAACGCGGGTCGTACCAGTCAGAGACCCACTCGAAGACATTCCCCGCCATGTTATACACGCCGTAGTAGCTCGCGCCCTCCGGATAGGAATCCACCGGCATCGTCGCGTCGTGATTCTTGCCATAGTTAGCTTTAGCCGGATCGAAGTAGTTACCCCAGGGGTAGAGGTTGGCCATGGGACCACGAGCGGCCTTCTCCCATTCAGCCTCCGTCGGAAGCCGCTTGCCGCGATATTCACAGAATGCTTTGGCGTCGTCCCAATTCACCCCGACCACCGGCTGTTCCGGCTTATTTAAGCGCGGATCATCCCAATAAGCCGGGGCGGGATGCCCTTTCGTCCTGAGGAAGTCGCCATAATCCTTGTTGGAGACTTCGTATTCATCGATGAGATACGAATCCAGGAACACCATGTGCGCTGGCCCCTGGTCGTTCAACGCCTCAGCCGACCAGGGTGTCTTCATCCTCCGGTCGTAGGCCGTGAGCTTCTTACCCGAGTCTGCCGGCTCTTCTTTATCAATCACCATCACCGATGGCCCTTGCCCGATGTACACCATTTCTTTGTGAATCAACGATCCTTCCGCCTGGCTTGTTCCGCTCGGGATCGTCCCGCTTACCATCAGGACCGCCAGAACTATGGTTTGAGTTACATTCATCACATTCCTCCCGTCACAAGGTCTGCCCCGAAGAGGGGCGGTCTCAGCGTCCCCTTTCCACTGTTTCTGCTATTTCTTTTTCATGCTCTTCTTGATCAGGTCGCGGGTGGCCAGGTATTCCTTGTTGCCTGGATCGGCCGCCAGCGCTTTTTCAATCGAGGCCATGGCGTCCGCGTTCTTCTCCGCCCCCATCGCGACTAAGGCCTGAATGAAGGCATCGCGTCCTGCTTGTATGGCTTCGTCCGAAATCGCCTGCGCAGACTTCGCGCAACGGAATCCGAGCCCAACCCCATAGGAGTTATTGTCCGGCTGATTCCAGAACCGGTGACTCGTGTGCAACGACGTTTCCGGAGCGAGCCAGGACCCACCGCGCAGCACCTTGACCGGACCTTGATTGGCAAAGTTGTAGCCCTTCTCGGCACCGCGTGGATTCAGGGCAAGGCTCTCCTTATAGTGTTTCGGGTCGTACCAATCCTCCACCCATTCGAAAACGTTCCCTGCCATGTTATAGAGCCCGAACCCGCTGACTCCTTCGGGGTAGGAATCCACCGGCATGGTATGGCCAACATTCTGCCCATAGTTGGCTTTCTTGGGGTCAAGCTTATGACCCCATGGGTAATGATTGTCGCCTTCTGGACCTTTGGCCGCCCGTTCCCATTCCGCTTCCGTCGGAAGCCGCTTGCCTTCCCACTTGCAGAACGCGTTTGCGTCAGTCCAGCTCACGCCGACGACCGGCTGATTCAGCTTGCTGAGTCGAGGATCGTCCCAATAGGCCGGCGCCGGATGACCGGTGACTTTCATAAATTCCTTGTACCGTGCGTTTGATGTTTCATACTTGTCGATTAAATACGCATCGAGCACGACCTGATGCTTTGCTTCGTCTGAATGCTCGTTGCTTCCCATGGTAAACTCTCCCTTGGGGATCGGCACCATGTCCTTGTCGCTACTCGGCTGGTCTGCCGCTGTTGCGATGGAGATGGCTCCTGCCATCAACACCAATCCCAATCCGACCTGAAGAATCGTTTGACTCCGCATTGGAAACCTCCTTCGTTTGGAAAACCAGATCATCCTGGTTGGTTGAGAACACTGCTAAAGACCTTCCCTCCCATACTCAGTTCACTTGATTGTGTGGCACCTGGCGCCGATATTCCTGGGCCGTGGCCTCGGCCGTGTCGGCCGTCGTCCACATGGCTCGAGCCTTCTCCAGGGTACGCGTGGCCTCTTCCTTCTCAGCCGCCCGGTGCATGGTTAACCGGCCTTCGAGTTCCAGCCTTCTGGCCTCATCACGTAAGACGGCCGCCTGCTGGCGATACTCGAAGGCTCGATCCACCGCCTCTCTCGCAGTCACGAGTTTGACAGCTTCCCTGGAGGCCACGTTCATGCGGGACCCATCGGTGGCACATCCCGTCATCGTCGCTGTGACAACTATTGTGAGCCCATATGTCAATGCTCTTGCTCTCATGGCGCCTACTCCTTCCCGGTTAAATATTCTGTTTGCTCAGCATCTCTGTTTTCCTAACTGTGAGCGGTCCCTGCCAGAGCCGCCGATTACGCTCGATGACCGCATCGACGACTCCTCCTC
>JBKJWE010000248.1:0-3714 GCA_046717045.1 Nitrospiraceae bacterium
CCTCGACGCGCCCAAGGCGGAAAAGGTCGAACCGAGTGAGCTCACCCGCCAAGTCGAGAGCGAACTCCTGAAAGAACTCGATGCTGCAGGGGTGTTTGCACGTGTAACGAGATTTGACCCAAATCCCAATGTGATTCTGTCTGGGCGGATCACCGCCTTGCATGAGCACTATCGGCCTCAGATCTGGACCCAGATTCCAGACGTCATCCCTTACGTCGGGATCATAGCGCAGCTGCTTCGAATGAAGACGCACGTCAGCAGCGGGGAGGCTCATCTGACCCTTTTCGTCTTGAAACCGACAGGCGAGATCCTCGGTACATACACAGACAAATCCACCTTCAAAGAGACCTTCAACCCCACCAACGACGTCCCTCCGGGTGCCCGCCTCAATCGGGCCTTGTCCGAAGCCGTCCATCAAATTCAGGACGAGATCTCGCGCGACGTGCAGTTGAGAGAGCTAGCCTCGCGGGAGGATTCCCGGCATTCGATGTATCCCTTGCAGACATCTTAGCCTTGCGACCGCCTGTCAAGGCCCTCACCACGTACCGAGGATCCGTACTGATGGCCGAATGCGTTTTAAAGAGGCCAGGGGTCTTTCGTGGAAGAGCGCGCCCTAGAGTCCAGCCGTCCAGGTCGGGTGCCTTCTATCGGTATCCCGCCTGCCTGAACAAGCAGCCTTCGTCCTTACCAGTATCCCAGATGTTAATAATGGTGTTAACGTAGTGGGCAAGCCCAGCTAGATCGAGACGAAGAGGGACGAAGAGGGACGAAGAGGGATAAAGAGAAGCAAAGAGTCTAAGATGCCGCTGGAGCGGGAAGAGAAGGATTGCCGCGTCTATCAAGCACTTCGGCAATCTTCCCGATACAATCCCGGCTTCGGCACCCACATCACTCTCCCTGCTCCTAATCAAGGCGTTCCTGCCTCTAAGGTCCTTCATTTTGAACACCGGCCTACAGCCGCTCCGGCGTCGGTTCCGGCTGATTGTCAAGTAATTGTCAAGTGACGAGTACTGACCCGACCAGCCTAGAGCCAAGCCGCCATTCCCTCACTGACCTTGGGTCAAGGCTGCACACGGGCGAAGGGGCAGTCCTACAGTCCCCTGAGCGGCAAGCTTGGTGGATCTTCTAGAATTGAGCGATTTCCCCGAAAAGAAGGCTGGGGAATTTTCATGCGTTGATCCACGCTGTGGCATGACCATTGCTGATCGTTCACCGGCGTTATTCAGACAGAGAAAGGCACCTGGTCCCAATGCTAATCATTCACGACGGAGGTGAGACTATGGCAGATTGGAGACAATCCCGGGAACGACGCCAGCGAATGCGGGTGGCGCTTCACCTCTTGGTGGTGAGTGGGGTGATTCGACTCGCCAGCCTAGAGTCCCCTTATTGGGGAACGGAAGGGACTGTTGCGGTGCCACAACCCGTGACAGCGGGCAACGTAATCTGACTTTCTTCGTCCCTTGGCAGACCACTGTCGAGTGACGTGCCCAAATGGGCGTCTAAGACTGCGGTCAATTCTTCACATTGCCGTGCTGCGTATGTGAGGCTAGGCGTGGGGGTCCCCAAACCGGCCCCCCGCCTTTCGAATAAAGCTCCCTGCCTTATTTCAGGTAGTCGGTCGGAAAATCCGCTCGCAAACCGATCTGCAATTCATCTAAGGCCGCATTGTTGAAGCCGGAAGCCCAGCTGACGTTCTGAAAGATCTGAGGGCCGCCGCCGAACGGGTTTTCCCGATATGGAGCGGCGGTGGTGCCCCCTACTCTAATATTCCGAAGTGTCTGGCCCACACTGCCATTGTCCATAAACACTCCGTTCGGAGGGATGTCCCTCATCGAGGGGTCGGGGACCACATTGGAAACGATGATTTGTTCTGCTGTGTTGATGCGAACATTCCCATCATTGCTCAGACCGAATGCATACAGCGCTCCCGTGTCGCCGCTGTCTTGAGCCATATCGGACAGGCGGAGATATCGAGCCCAATTACTGTGCACATAAGAAAGGCTTCCAGAGATGGCCGCATCGGCATGCCACAATACGCCAAATCGAGGCGACTGCTCTATGCGCGAATAAGACACTTCATTGGCGCTCGTATTGGAGAGATCCACCCCAGCGGCATTGCCGGCCATTTCTCCGACATACCGAATCAAATTGTTAGATAGAACATTGTGGTGGAGCACATCCCCTTCGCCGGGATACCGCCCCTGCACCGTAATGCCATTGATGCCGACATGCTCAATCAGATTGCCATAGATACAGTCCTGTTGATTGCTGAACCGCATATAGACGCCCCCGTACCCGGCATCTTTGATATGGGAAAACATGAGATCGACTCGCTCAGTATTTTCAAATGTCACGAGCCCCACTCGATTCGCCGGCATTTCGATTTGCCGATCGAATGATGGGGCGACATGGGATTCGCCAGACTGGCCTGCTTGAGGCCAGCCAAACCGGTACCAAGTGGTGAAGCTCGAAGCTTCGAAGCGCAGACCATCGAAGCGGAGATCATGGACCGGACGGGAAGGGTCGCTGCCTTGTACAGAGAGAATGGTCGTCAAGGTGGGGGCGACGATCTCACTGTTTTGAATGTCTCTACCACGTGGCCAGTAATACAGCACGCCGCTAGCGGAATTGTGAAAGAATTCTCCTGGCGCACCTAGCAAAGACAGGGCTCCTTCCAGGAAATAGCGGGAACCCGCCACGATCGGATAGCGGGTATCATGGGCGAGGGTGAGGCGCTGTGCCGTGGTGTCAAGGGTGACGGGGACAATGTCGGTAAACCAATCATGGCCGGGCCAGATGAAGATCTTGAGCCCTGAGAGATCACCGGATAAGGCTGGAAGATCGCCCGCGGTGTAGGTCAGGACACGACTCGAAGCCGCCGGGTTTGCACTCGACAAATAAGGCGAATGAGAGCTAGGGAGAGAGGCGGCATTCTGTCGATGGGGAAAACGAGCTTCCTCTGCACGAACGCCATTTTCATACAACGTGGTGATAGGAACCCCCGCCGGAACGTCGGTTTGATAGATGCTGCCGGAGTATGGCGTCCAGTTCGTCAGTGGGTTGCCGCCAAGAAATCGAGCAGAGCCGATGTCATCGGCATGCGTATAGACGACCTGGAACCCATTGGCGCCAGAATCGATGTCGGTAAAGGTCAGAGGCGTGCTTAACACATAGTTCCCTGCATGGACGGACACGATAATATCTCCGGTCATGGTTGGCGCAAGGGCACGTACGGCTGTCTGGGCTCGCCCCATGGTCTGAAATGGACGATCCATGGTGCCATCCAGAGCGTCGTTGCCTTGTGGGCTGACAAAGAAAGTGGTCTGGACGGGATGGGCTAGAGATAGAGAACAATCCCGCACGAGTGGAATTGAGCCGAGAGCTGTGCCCGACGGCTGATCATCATGACCACCTCTGCAGGCGCTTGCCAATAGGCATACAACGACCAGGGCGCCGGCGGTACGCAGGATGAATGGTTTAGCCACAGGTGAGCCACAGATACTAGTGCGTAGAACCAGTTACTCAATGGATACGGCGGAGCCAATTGCCGGTCTTTCGAATGGGTCCCATGCGTTGCCGCCGCGTAGGAATATTTCTATCCATTGGACTTCGCCACCATGAGGCATCGGCCAGCCGCTGCTCCCGGGTGCAAAAGCCAATTCGCCGTGACGAACGGCAAAAGCGCCGTCACTCACCGTCGCCTCATGCTCGCGA
>JBKJWE010000249.1:0-3340 GCA_046717045.1 Nitrospiraceae bacterium
GGCACCGGTACCCTCACCACCGGCGGCAACAATACCTCCACGACCTACTCCGGGGTGATGAGCGGCACCGGCGGCCTGACGAAAGCCGGCACCGGCCTCTTCACCCTCTCCGGCGCCAATACCTACAGCGGCGCGACGAACGTCAACGCGGGCACTCTGCTTGCCGCAGCGAATAACGCGCTCGGCACGGCGGCAGGCGGGACGACCGTCGCCACCGGGGCGACCTTGGGCTTTAGCGGCGGGACCAACTACAGCACCGCTGAGCCGCTCACGCTCAACGGCGGGACACTCGCCAATGTCGTAGGGAACAATACCTTTGCCGGGCCCATCGCCTTGACGGCGAACAGCGCCATCACCGTGACGGATGGCACAACGATGACAGTCGGAGGCACGGTCAATGGAGGCTCTCAGCTCAACGTGTCGAGTGGCACGGGAGGCGTCAATTTCCTGAGTGCGATTGGAGGCACCACTCCTCTGTCCTCGCTCACGGTCACTGTCGGGTCCACCAGCCTCGGCCCCGTGACTACGGTCGGTGCGCAGACGTACACCGGTACCACCACGCTGAACGGGAATCTAACAACCACGAATAGCGCGATCACCTTGAATAGTCCGGTCACGCTCGGCGCCAATACCATCATGAACACCGGCACCGGTGCCATCATGTTCGGCAACACGGTCAATGGCGCCTTCGGCCTAACGGCCAACAGCACCAGCACGACGACGTTCACAGGCGTAGTAGGGAACACTACGGCGCTCACCAGCCTGACGACGAACGCCGGCGGCACCACGGCTATTAATGGGGGGAGCGTCACCACATCGGGCAATCAGACCTACATTGATGCGGTCACGCTCGGCGCCAACACGACGCTGGCCGGGGCTACGCCGACATTCGGCTCAACGGTGACTGGTGGCGGTTTCGATCTCGCACTCAATTTCAGCGGGACAACCCTGATCAATGGGGCAAACTTTACCGGGATCAATAATTTTGTAAGCGGGAACGGGGGGGCCACTCAACTCACCGGAGCCTTCTCGACCACTGGCAGCCAAACCTTTACCGATGTCGTCACGTTGACCGGCGCCACGACTTTGACCAGCTCGGGCAACCAGGCCATTGCATTCAACAACACGGTTGACGGAGCCCAGGACCTCGTCGTGAACACCGGCGGCACGACCGCGTTCGGTGCAGTCGTCGGAGGCACGACAGCGTTGATGAGTCTGACTACTGATTCAGTCGGCTCCAGCGCATTGAACGGCGGAACCGTGACAACGACCGGTGCGCAGACCTATAACGATGCCGTGACGCTAGGGGCAGCGACCCTCCTGACCAGTACGGCAGGCGGCAATATCATCATGAACGGCACGACTAACGGGTCGCAGAACCTCACCCTCAATGCTGGAACAGGCAACATTGCCTTGAACGGGATCGTCGGTGGGCTTGTCCCGCTCGTGAATCTGACGGTCACCAACGCGGGAAACGTGACGTTCGGCAACAACGTGACGACAACGGGAAATCTGTCTCAATCAGATGGAACGGGCACCACCACGTTGAACGGAGCAACGGTCGGTGGAAATCTTTCTCTGACGACAGATTCCATGGTTTTGGCGACGGCTCCCGTCTTGGTCAATGGCGGGACAATCGCACTAGCGGCCGCTAACGCAGTCAACCAAAGCGCAAACCTGACCGCGGTCGGCGCAAATGCGATTACTGTCACCACAGGCGGTGGTCCGATCACGATGGCCGCGGCCGCCACAACCGCGAGCGGCACCGGCGCCATCAACTATACGGCTGGGACGGATGTGACGCTGGGGTCATTGACTACAGGTGGCGGAGTGAACGTCATTGCAAACGGTGGGTCTGTCCTTAGCACGCCCGGGTCCGGGACGAACGTGACGGCCGGAGCGAATTCGACGCTGCAAGCCTTCAACGGCGTGGTCGGCACACAAGCAGCGCCAGTGACGGTCAACGTCAACCCAGGCACCTTGAGCATTCGCGCGACCACCGCGATCGCCGGCATTTCCGCCTTCTTGACCGGCATAGTGCTCCCGAGCAATGCACTCACGCTGCTGAACGTGCCTCCCGGCTTGGTCTGCTTCAATATCTGCCCTACCGCTCCAAACTCATCTGTGTCGGAGCTCGCAAGAAGCACGGTCGGTTACCTGCACCCAGAAACGATTATTCCTACCTTCTACCCGCAACCATCCAGATCGGCCCTCATTTCCAACACGACGTCGGGCTATGTGCCAGGCGCCCTTTTGCAGAACTCACCGGCTTCACTCTCGTCCGGAAGTCCCGCGGTTCGATCGATGGGAGCCAAAGCCAAGGCCGGCGTGGGTTGCAGTCAGCGAGAGGCACTCGATATCAGTTGTGCAGTGCAGTAGATTTGATGGTCAGCTGAACCGCGAGACCTGCTCCTGGAGCATCTTCGCCACCTTCGAGAGATCGAACGGCCAGGCATAGCGGAGCACAACGCCAGGATATTGCTGCTTGAGATGATCGAGGATTTCAGGAATCTCAATCTCCGAATGCGACCCGCCCGGCGTAAACATGGTCGTGATCACGGTAATGTGAGTCGCGCCGTTCTTGATCAGCTCTTTCACGGACTCCTCCAGTGTCGGGGCGCAGAATTCGTTATAAGCCACGGCAAAGAGCGCCCCATCCAGATGGGACTTCAGGGGCTTGGCGAGCGCTTCGAGCCCCGATTGGTAGGGATCTGTTGCTGCCGTCCTGGGCCAGCGGCGAATTCTGCTGTCCAATTCACGTTCCTCCGCCGACATCCGCTTACCTGCTGCGCGCCGCTGCGCCTCCAAGCGTTTTAGTTTCGTGACGAGGTCGGATGGACAATCCTTCGGAATGCCCCCATGACCGACCAAAATCACGCCTCGTGTCACTGTACCCATCACTGCCTCCTTCAGATTGAATTCCGAAGTTTCATCTCTTTCGGATGTAGATTGAGATAGACCTGGTCACGGACATAGTCGATCCGATAGCGTACGACATAATGTTTCACGAGCGTGATCGGGACGACCAGTGGGACGACACCCTCTCGATAGTCTTCGATCAGACTGTCCAGTTCAGTTCGCTCGCCGGGCCTGAGTTGATCCTTCATGTGCCCGATCACATGTTGCAGCACATTGAGGTGTTTGCGACGTGTCGCCGTCAGGGCTAACGCCTCCATGAAGAGGGTGCCATAGCGCTCGATCAAATCCTTTGGCCGATAGCGGTCGGCTTGCGCGACCAGGCGGCCTAATTCTTGATAGTGTTGGCGGCTGTGGGCGAGCAACAGATATTTGTGCTGGGTATGAAATACTACGATCGCTTTGCGGATGAGCGGTCCCTGCG
>JBKJWE010000250.1:0-7339 GCA_046717045.1 Nitrospiraceae bacterium
CGTGCGCGCTACGTCCGCGCCATTGAAGAATTGGGCGGCATCCCGCTCATTCTCCCCCTTGTAGCAGACCGTGCCGCCAGAACGCGTCTGCTCAAGGACATCGACGGACTGTTACTGACCGGGAGCGGACCAGACCTTCCTCCGGCGCTGTACGGAGAACGTCAACGGTACAAGTTTCGAGTCGTGAGCGCACGACGCTCGACGTTCGAACTCGAAATGGTCCATCTGGCGCGACGCGCCGATCTGCCGGTGCTCGGTATCTGCGGCGGCATGCAAGCGATGAATGTGGCCTGCGGCGGCAGCCTGTTCCAAGACATCCCGTCCCAGATCACGAAATGCGTGCAGCATCGGCAGACAACTCCTGCAACACATCTCTCACATGCCGTGACGGTGACATCCGGCAGCTTGCTCCGGCGCATCCTCCGGACTATGTCGCTTCGCGTCAACAGCTCGCATCACCAATCGGTCAAAGCCGTGGCGCCGTCGTTGATCGCCAGCGCCCTCGCATCGGACGGCATCGTCGAAGCCATCGAATCACCGACCCATCGCTTCTTTCTCGGCATCCAGTGGCATCCGGAATTTCTGTTCGATCGCCACCCGCTCCACCGAAAATTGTTCGAAGCCCTCTTGCGCGCCGCATCTCGTCGGGCAGCCTAGATGCGGACCGCCGCACCATCGAGCGACCGGTCTGACCGTCGTATGTCGCCTGCTATACTTGCTGGGTATGAGTAACCGCGCGTTGGATCCTCCTACATCGACGACCGCGTCCTCCAGCACCGGAGGATCGCTGGTTCGTCGACTCTTTCGCACCAAATCGATCCCTCAGATTCTCGCCGATGCGGAACAGCCCGAACATCGTCTAAAAAAAACCCTTACCGCCTGGGACCTCACCTGTCTTGGGATCGGTGCAATCATTGGAACCGGCATCTTCGTCCTGATCGGCACGGCAATCGTGGGCGATGCCCATCGGCCCGGCGCCGGACCCGGCATCGTCTTGTCGTTCATTCTGTCCGGCATCACTTGCACGCTGGCCGCCCTTTGTTACGCGGAATTTGCCGCCATGATTCCGGTGGCCGGCAGCGCCTACACCTATTCGTATGCCACGCTGGGAGAGTTTCTCGCCTGGCTGACAGGTTGGAATCTGATATTGGAATACGGCGTGGCCTGCGTTGCCGTCGCCATCTGCTGGTCCGGCTACTTCAATAACCTGTTGAAACTGGCCGGTATCGAACTGCCCTACTGGGCCACACACCCGCCAGGCGGACCCGATGGAGGGATCGCCAACATTCCTGCCGCCATCATCGTGCTGCTGGTCACGATCATTCTCGTGGTCGGAATCAAAGAAAGCGCGCGTGCAACCGGCATCGTCGTGGTCATCAAGCTGGCGGTGATCCTGTTTTTCATTGCGATCGGAACACCGGCAGTCAAGCCGGAGAACTGGACTCCGTTCATGCCGCAGGGCTTTGCCGGCGTCCAAGCCGCCGCCGCCATTATCTTTTTTGCCTATATTGGTTTTGATGCTGTGTCGACCGCCTCGGAAGAAGCCAAGAATCCGCAACGCGATGTCCCGATCGGCATCATCGGGTCGTTGGCAGTCTGTACCGTACTCTACATCTCCGTCGCTGCGGTGCTCACGGGCCTCATCCCCTCCAGCCAGATCGATATTCATGCGCCGGTCGCCGAAGCCCTGAACCTGATCGGCTTCAAATGGGGCGCCGCCGTCGTGGCGATCGGCGCGGTCGCCGGAATCACCAGCGTGTTGGTCGTCATGATGTTAGGACAAATCCGGGTGTTCTTTGCTATGTCGCGAGATCGGCTGCTCGGCCCGTGGTTGGCGAAAGTCCATCCTCGTTTTGGAACTCCCTACCGGGCAACGATTCTCACCGGCATCGCCGTCGCCACCTTGGCCGCATTGATCCCGATCGGGGACGCCGCCGACATGACCAATATCGGAACCTTCTTCGCCTTTGTTCTCGTGTGCCTCGGCGTGATGATTCTGCGCTACACCAAGCCGGACCAACCGCGTCCGTTTCGCCTACCCTTCATGCCGGTGGTCCCAATCCTGGGGATGCTGGCCTGTTTCGGACTCATGGCTGCGCTACCGCAACTGACATGGATTCGTTTCGGCGTCTGGACGATCGTAGGCATCGTGGTCTATCTGCTTTACAGCATGAAACACAGCAAATTGGCGAACCCCTCCCTCGAAGCGCGCTCCACACCGCAATAAACTCGATCAGTTCGATGAGGGTCTAGTTTGACTCGCCGGCCGGCTGAGAAGCCGGGGCAGCGGGAGGCGTCGATTCAGATACCGCTGGGGCGGGAGGCTGTGAGGCAGAAGCACCGGCTGTTGCAGCAGGAGTAGCCGGTTTTGGCGGGGCGGCAGGTTTCGGTGGTACCGGTTTTTCCGGCTTGATGCCTCCTTCCCACGAAGGCCCGGAATACATTTCCGCTGCCAGCCCTTTCTTTTTCCACTTCTCTTCGAAATCCGCCGCAGCCTTGTTCGGCGTCTCGCCGCTCCCAAGGACATCGTTCCAAGGATAAGCCTTGGGACTGATCTGACAGCCGGACTCGGTCCGTTTCAGATACAGCGCAATAGGATTCCCTCGGTAAGGTCCAAGGAAAATATGCACGCAACCGACGTATTCGAGAAGATTCGCCATGCCTGGCTCCAGGGAGGGGCATGATGCCATAAGAGGCGAGAGGAGGGCAAGAAGGCTGCTCCCCTTGCTCGCGCAACGCGCGCCCTCAGAAGGGCCTCGTTGCATGCGCGCAGTCAGGGAGCAAACCTTCTCGCTCTCAACGAGACAAGAGAGTAACGGGTAGAACTCCGCTACACCGGCGAGGTCGCTCCAAGTTTCCACATCTGCCCCAAAAGAGCGAAAAGAGGAAGAACGTAAACTGAAAGACGAAATATCTACGGCGAGGTGACGGGAGATGAGGCTGGGCGCTTGCGAACTAAGAAGACTCCGATGGTGAGCACCATGATGACTGTGACGTTCAAGCCCACGTCCATGAGGTACTGATAAAATTGTGTGTCGGTCATGGCCGTCAGATGGGAGAGTTCCGCACTGGCGGTCAGGACTCGTCTCGTGCAGGCGATGATGCCGACGGCAAGATAGGGTTCGAGGTCGAGGATTTCGGTCTGGAGAAACCGGATCACCGTTCGAAACAGCTCGAGCAGAATAATCACCAGCAGCAGGTCATTCAATAACTTGAGGCCGGAAGGCAGGAGTCCGAGTTGGCCGGCCTTGGTGACAAAGACATACCAGGCATGGGCGAAGATCAGCATGCCCAGCACCAAAAGACTGAACCCGGCGGTCAGATACCCCAGGCGGTCGAGCCATTCCATGACCCCACACCAGCGTTTCATCATCTCTTTCCGGTCGTGCATGGGTCCCTCCCGACTCTTAGGCGGTACCGGCTGGGCCAGGTTCCGGCTCCGCGTTGCGGAGTTGTCCGAACTTCAATTCTCGCATCGAGCTCGCGGTGAGCGAGTGCCCGCAGCAACGGATTTCCTTGAGACCGGCGCCCCCGTCGATGATCATGACACGGAGCCCGCACGAGTCCGGAAACAATTTCTTTTCGTCGAGCACGATGGCCGGAGGCAAGGCCCCTCTTTTTCGTCCAGGCGAAGAGCCG
This sequence comes from Nitrospiraceae bacterium, assembly GCA_046717045.1. Taxonomy (GTDB): domain Bacteria; phylum Nitrospirota; class Nitrospiria; order Nitrospirales; family Nitrospiraceae; genus JBKJWE01. Next base: position 3,640 of record JBKJWE010000250.1, read on the forward strand.
ATCTGGGTCACGACATCCTCATCCGTCAACTCGTGATCGCAGCACACGACCTTCTCGAATCCTGCGCCGCCGTCCATGACTTTGACAACCAGCCCGCAGGAATCGGGGTGCCGCTTACGCTCGTCGAGAAAATCGCCTTTCTTCAGCGCCACAAAACCTCCTGGACGAAGTGCATGAAAGAACTCTCACGCCACGCTTGGTACCGCTCTCGGAAACTTGCTGCGAACCTGCTCGATGGTCCGCAGTAACGCCTGATGCGTGCGGCATCCCACGACCAACTTGGCATCGGAGATCTGCACCGGGCGATAAGGCATCAAAAACCGCTGTTTGACTCGGGCAATGCGGACCGCCGATCGATTCAACCGATCGAGCGAAATCGCGCCGGAGGCCACCGCCTGTTCCACGGCCTCGAACGCCGCGACTTCCCGATCACGATCCTTGCAAATCAACAAGACGTCGCACCCGGCGACGAAGGCACGAACCGCCGCATCGCCAATGCCATAGTGATCCACGATGGCGTGCATTTCCAAATCGTCTGTCAGCACGACGCCGTCGTACTGCAGCTCCTGACGCAGAAACTGGTCGATAATCGTGGGCGACAGGGTGGCCGGGAGTTGCTCGTCCAAACTCTTGTATAAGACGTGCGCCGTCATTATCGTCGCGATGCCCTGTTCGACCGCGCGCCTGAAGGGAGGAAACTCAACGGCCTCCAACCGCTCTCGTGCGGCCTCAACCACCGGCAATTCTTTATGGGAGTCGGCATTCGTGTCGCCATGACCGGGAAAGTGTTTTCCGCAGGCCACGACATGGTTGTCTTGGAGGCCGGCGGCGTTGGCCATCGCCAACTCACACACCACATCCGGCGTCGCGCCAAATGCGCGGTCCCCAATGACCGGATTGTCCAGATTGCTATTGACGTCCAATACGGGCGACATGTTCATGTTAATGCCGACGGCGCGCAATTCTTTCGCGATAGTGGCAGCTGCCGCATAGGCCAACTCCGTCGAGTTGCACTGTCCCAGCACGGCACAAGGTGGAAAGATCGTAAATCCGTTCGGTAAGCGAGAAACGCGGCCGCCCTCTTGATCGATCGAGATCAGGAGCGGGGAGTGGGGGCTACAGGCCTGGAGGTCATTCGTCAATTGGACGATCTGCTCGACGGACTCCAGATTCCTCGAGAACAGAATGACGCCGCCTGGCTTATACTCCTTGATGAACGCCCTCAGCCCGGCTGTGACCGAAGTCCCGAGAAACCCGACCATGAAGAGTTGGCCGATAGAATCTCGTGTCGTCATCGCTGGTCCGTTCGTCATTAGAGACTGCGATCGATCAAATACTGAAGCAACAAGCGGGTGCCGATCCCGGTCGGCCCCTTCGGAATATAGGCCCGTTCACGCTCGCTCCAGTCCGTGCTGGCAATGTCGAGGTGCACCCAAGAACAATCTCCCACGAACTTGCTCAAGAACAACGCCGCGGTGATCATCCCGCCTCCACGCCCGCCGATGTTTCGCATATCCGCCACGTCGCTCTTGAGCTGCTCGAAATATTCGTCCCAGAGGGGCATTTCCCAGACGCGTTCACCGGCTTTCAGCCCGGCTCTTCGCACCTGCTCTTTGAGCTTCGGATCGGTGCCGAACATCCCGATGGCAAATTGTCCTAGCGCGACGACGCAAGCCCCAGTCAGGGTGGCGATGTCGATCAGCGCCGCGGGTTTGTAGCGCGTTGCATAGGCCAGCGCGTCCGAAAGAATGAGTCGTCCCTCCGCATCGGTATTCTGCACTTCGACGGTCTTGCCCGAAAGGGTCGTCACCACATCGCCCGGTTTCATGGCGCGACCGCCCGGCATGTTTTCCGCCACTGGCAGAATGCTGATCAGGTGCAACGGAAGCTTCAGTCGCGCGGCCGCCCTGATCGACGCCAACACTTCGGCGCCGCCGGTCATGTCGGCCTTCATGTGTTCCATGTTCTCCGCCGGCTTGAGTGAGATCCCGCCCGTATCGAACGTGATGGTCTTGCCGATGAGCACGACCGGCCGTTCGTCTTTTTTCTTCGCGCCGTTGTACTCCAAAATAATGAACTTGGGCGGTTCATGACTGCCCCGCGCCACGCCAAGCAAGGCCCCCATACCCAACTGCTCCATGTCCTTCTGTTCGAGAATCTTGAGGCTGACTCCGGTTTCCTTCGCAACCGCTTTCGCTTCGCTCGCAATCCTGGTCGGCGTCATCACGTTCGAGGGATGCAGACAGAGATCCCGAACCAAGCAGGTCGCTTCTGCCGTCGCTGCGCCGCGACGGACTCCTTCGATCACCTGTTTCAGCTGCGCCTTCTCCGCCGTCAGGATGGTCATCCGCTCCACATCTTTTGCCTTCGTCGAATCCGTGCGGTAGACCGTGAAGTGATAGCTGCCTAAGATCGCACCCTCAACCATGGCCTGAGCCACTTCGATCACCGACGCGCCGCGTGGCTTTGCCGACGGCAGGGCCGCAACGAATGCGCCCGCTTTGGCCTGCCGTACACGCTTCACGGCATGGCCGAGTGCCTGCCTGATGGTATCGACGGTCACATTGTTTTTCTTACCTAACCCAACCAACAACACACGCTTGGCCGGGGCCTTGCCCTGACAATGAAACACCAGCGTCTCGTTCGCTTTGCCCTCGAATTCTTTGGACTGGACGAGTTCACGCAGGGCCCCGCCCAGCGCCTTGTCCATCGCCGCAGCATCCTGTTTCGCCAATCCTTCCCCTTCGCAATGGGTGAGAATCAGTACTTCCGCCGCTTCCGCTGTCACGTGCCCGACCTTCGCGTCCACCTGCATCCTATTCATTCCTGGCTCCTTGATTGATTACACACCGCGCATATCCGGCGCCCAAATTAACTTATGCAACTGCGTTTGAAACCGTACGGGAATCTTGTCCGCCAAGATCCATTCCGCCAAGGGACGAAGCTCCAACGACCCGAATACGGGACTCATCAAGACGGTGCAGCGGCTGGCTAGTTCGTATTTCGTCAGGATCTCCCGCGCCCAGTCGTAATCGGCTCGATCGGCTACCACAAACTTCGCTTCGTCTTTCGACGTCAGCCGAGTCAAATTGGGCCAGTACATCTGATCCGTCATGCCACTCCCCGGGCATTTCACATCCAGGATGACGTGTGCGCGTGGATCGACTGGCGTGATATCGATGGCCCCGCTCGTTTCAATCAACACCGTATGCCCGGCGTCACAGAGAGTGGCAGTCAATTGAAAAGCTTCCGGCTGCGCCAGCGGTTCACCACCGGTGACTTCGACGAGGCCGCAGCTAAACGACCGCACTTTGTCCAGAACCTCCTCTATCGAGCAATCCTTTCCTCCGTAGAATGCATAGTCTGTATCGCACCAAGTGCATCGAAGGGGACAGCCGGTCAGCCGGACAAAGACGCAGGGCTGTCCGGCATAACTCGATTCGCCCTGGATGCTATGAAAGATTTCCGTCACCCTCATCGTGCCGTCCAATCGGCCAGGGGCCATCCCTGGCGACGCGCGAGACGCGCCATGCCACGGATCGGGTTCACAACAAGCGGATGGCCGACGAGCCGCAGCATCTCATGATCCCCGGGACTGTCTCCATAAGCGAACGACTGCGTGAGATCAAGCCCCTTTTCCGTCGCATGCGCTACGATGAGGTCCCGCTTCCCGTTCCCATAGGGAAGTGGGGGGATCACT
>JBKJWE010000251.1:0-4682 GCA_046717045.1 Nitrospiraceae bacterium
TTCAGCGTGGAGGAGTCTGGCAGCTGTTCGAGGGGATCCTGCAGGAGAAAACCCTGTTCAGGCGAGATCTCGTAATCAGAGAGGTCGAGAGGAGCGAAGTTCGTTGATCTCATAGGAGCCTCGGATCCGTAAGACCTCAGCGCCTGCCTTCACTCTACCACACCTCGAGTGAATCACAATCGATTCATGGATTGGAAAATCAGAATATCCCGTTTGCTTTCTTGTCCAGCACACTGACAATGTTTGCCAGAGGTTTTCACAACGAAGAGGCATGCCATGATGAAGAAGCCGACGAATTGCTCATGGGTGTGTGTGGGTCATCAGGTAGCCGGCTGGCTCGTTGTGCTGTACCTGCTGGCTAGTGCGGGATGTGCTGCCGGTCATTCTCGACTTGATCGTCTTGCCGGGGAGCAGCCGCGGCTCATTGATCTCACTCATTCATTCGGAGCGGACACGATTGTATGGCCGACTGAACAGGACTTCCGGCTCGTCATCCAGCAGGCGGGGGAGACGGTGGTCGGGTACTACTACGCCTCGAATCGACTGGAGATGGCGGAGCATGGTGGAACTCATATCGATGCGCCCATTCACTTTGTCAGGGGCGGGCAGACGCTGGATCAGATTCCGCTCGAACGATTAGTGGGAAGCGCCATCCGAATCGATGTCTCAGCCCAATGCGGTCGTGATCGGGATTACCGCGTCACCATCCAGGATTTCGAGCAATGGGAAGCAGCACACGGGCAAATTCCCAGCAGGGCGATCGTGCTCGTCGACACGGGCTTCGCCCGATACTGGCCGTCGCGACAAGACTACCTCGGGACGGAGTTAAGAGGGTCTGAAGGAGTACGAGCGCTCCATTTTCCGGGCTTGCATCCCGAGGCGGCGGCCTGGCTCGTGCGCGAGCGGCAGGTCAAGGCCGTCGGAATAGACACTGCCTCGATTGATTATGGTCAATCAACCCAGTTTGAGACGCATGTCGCGCTCCTCTCCCAGAACGTGCCAGTGTTTGAAAATCTTGGAGACCTCCGTGGTCTTCCAGATCGGGAATTCGATGTGATCGCCCTGCCGATGAAAATCGCCGGTGGGACCGGCGGCCCGCTGCGCGTCATCGCGGTGGTTCCCCCGTCATCCTAGAATAGGGCTCAACCTCTGCGAAGATTCAGAACGTCCTAGTTTTCTTGCGACAGGACGGGTTCAATAACCTATGCTCCGCCGTGGGGCGCGCTATCTCGATTTTCTGCGGCTCTGAGCGTATCCTCTCGACAGGGTCAAAAAGAAATGAATTAGGCACAATCCAAATTCTAAAGAAGAAAGACTTAATCGTGCCATAGCAAGTGCACACGGTCATTTTCCGGCGAACGATGTTGAACCAACCGCTCGTGCTATATCTTGTCGCAGCAGTGTGCAGTGTCGGGGCGCTATTCGGCAGCACCGCCCTGCACGCTATGTGGCCGGACTGGCGTTGGCAGCATGAGCCGCTCCACTCCACAATAGAGGCCGTGGGAGGTCTCGTCGCCATTGCGATGGCAATGGTGTTGCTGCACACACACGACGAATCCAGCGGTGCCAAATATCGCGCGCTGGCCGCAGGATTTCTCTGCATGGGAATCCTCGAAGAGTTTCATGCGATGGCACGACCAGGCAACGGATTCGTCCTATTTCGGAACATGGCTAGCTTGGCTGGTGGCATTGGCTTTCTGCTGGTCTGGAGGTCGCATGCCCCGGCTGGTGCATTTGAGCGGCGCTGGCTTCCATGGGTGATCGCGACCGGCGCATTGTTGATTGGAATCTGGTTCCTGATTTTTCCTCAATACATACCTGAGATGGTCCGGAATGGCGAATTTACCCCGACAGCGGTCGCCCCGCAAAGCATAGCGTGTATGTTGTTTCTGTTCGCGGCTGCGCGCTTTCTATGGGACTACCGACGCTCAAAGAGGTCAGAGGATGCGTTGTTCGCGAGCCTGACCCTCCTCTTCGGTCTGGCCGAGTTTGTATTCATGTACTCGATTCTCTGGGACAATCGCTGGTGGTTCTGGCATTCTCTACGTCTAATCGCCTGTCTGCTTGCGTTGGCATACATTGGCCGGAGCTATTTTCAGGTCACCTTCGACTTACGGGCATCCCTCGTACAAAACATCCGCGCTAAAGAGACGCTTAGTCAGAGCGAGGGCCAGCTCCGTCAAATACTCAATGAACGAGAGCGTATGGCTCAGGACCTGCATGACAGCACTATCCAGTCCCTCTTCGCGATCGGACTCAATCTCGAACGATGCCAACGTCTCGTGTCAACCACTTATCACGATGTTGGCACGCAGTTGGGCACAGCCGTGGCGGGCCTGAAGGCGGTTATCCGGGATCTTCGGGGATATATTCTCGGTTTGGGGTCCCCGATCTCGAACGGACGCACATTCGAAGCGGCGCTGGCTTCGCTAGTCAACGACATGAACACTTCATCCCAACTTCATTTCCGATTGCACGTGAGCCATGAGGCTGTAGATCGGTTGACTCCGGAGCAGGCGGCGCAGCTCCTCCCCATTGCGCGGGAAGCCATGAGCAACAGTCTACGTCACGCCGCCGCTCAAACGATCAGCCTCACGCTCCAACTGCACGACGGAATCGTCCGCCTGATTGTGGAAGATGATGGAGTTGGGTTCGATGTCGGCACGATTCACAGTCATGGTCACGGCCTGAAGAATATGGAGAAACGCGCCAGAACGCTTGGCGGCCGCTTTGAAGTTCGGTCTGATCCAGGCCACGGAACACGGATGGTCTGTGATCTCCCTCAGGAGCGTGATGAAGCCGCGATCTGATACCAAACCAATTCGACTCTTGCTGGTGGACGATCACGAAGTCCTTCGTATTGGTCTGCGGACGTTGTTCACTGAAGCTGGAGCATTTCAGGTCGTCGGCGAAGCCAGTACCATGGCCGCTGCTATGGCTGAAGCCGCGAGACTGAAGCCGCAGGTCGTACTGATGGACGTCAGGCTTCCTGATGGAAGCGGCATCGACGCGTGCCGTACGATTCGTGCCGATCACCCGGACACGAGGGTGCTGTTCTTGACCTCCTTCGCGGACGATGACGCGGTGCTTGCCACGATATTGGCCGGGGCCGATGGCTTCCTCCTCAAAGAAGTGAGCAGCGAGGAGTTGATTCAAGCCGTCAAGACAGTGGCGTCGGGACGGTCTATCCTGGACCCGGCCGTCACCCAACGGGTGCTCGCCAAAGTGCGGTCCGTGTCCACTCCAGCACCGCACGAGAAACGTGACCCCTTGTCACCGCAGGAGGAACGGGTGTTGGCGTTGGTCGCCGAAGGCAAGACTAATAAAGAAATCGCTGTGTCATTGAACTTGAGCGACAAAACCGTCGGCCACTACCTCGAAAATATCTTCCAGAAACTGCAGGTCACCCGTCGCGCGCAGGCAGCCGTTTATTTCACCCAACAACAGTCGAAGCAGTAGGGGCATCTTCCCCTGCCGAGTAGGGGGAAAATCGTTCCGCTATTGGAGCGGCTTCCCCTACCGGCCTATCTGCGTGCGCCGTAGGATAAGCGCATGAGCTCGATGCTACATCACGTTCATCACACCAAGGAGGTTGCCATGTTGAGAATGACGAGTCGCTCACAGGTGTTGTTTGTTGTCGCCGCTCTCGCAGCTGTGTTGGCATTGCCGTTGAGCCAAGATCAAGCGGCAGCAGCTGAAGGACAGGGGAAGGTGAAGGTTCTCTATCACGTCGATGGAAAAGATCCCGAAGTGGCGAAATACGCGCTGGCTCTCATCAACAAGCACATTGACGCCGAAGGCGGGCCCGACAAGATCGATGTCGAACTGGTCGTGCATGGGCCAGCCTTGGAGTTGTTCGAGAAGGACAGAATGGATCCGGAGATGACCAAACGGTTCGATCAGATTATCGAGAAGGGCGCGAAAGCTGAGATGTGTCAGGTCTCGATGAAGGCGTTTGGCAAGACCATTGACAGTCTGGCAAAGGGATTTGTCCCCACGCTGCATCCGGTGGCCGTGAAGCGCATCGCAGATCTGCAGAAGGAAGGCTATCTCTATATTAAGCCATGATGAGGAGGTGGATGGTCATGAATCGATTCATTGGGAGCATCGTCCTCTCGCTCATCTCGCTCTCCGGTGCTGCGGAACTGCAAGCGGCAGTAGCCGGGACCACGGCGCCGGCTTTCGAATTGGTGACGTTCTCAGGCGAGACCTACAGCAACCATACGCAGAAAGGCCGGCCGGTCTTACTGGTGTTCTGGGCGCCTTGGTGCAAAGTGTGCCAGCGTGACCTGCCACTCCTGAGCGAATTCTATCAGCGCGACAAACCGGAGCAGCTCGGTGTTGTCTCGATCGGATTCGCAGACACCAGAACAAACGTTGAACGATTTGTAAAAGAGCGATCTGGAACGTTCGTCTATCCGACTGCGTACGACGAAGATCGCTGGATGGCGCAAGCCTTCAAGGTCAACGCCACTCCAACGTAAGTGCTACTGGATGCTCAAGGAAGCGTCGTACTGGTTTATCGCGGGGGAGGGGTGCTTCAGAACCCTCAGTTCCGCCAGTTTCTATCAACCTTAAAAGGATGAGGCCCGAAGCAGAGGAGAGGGCACCAGCCCTCTTCCTGCTTCCGACAAGATGATGGTCGACTCTCTTCCTCAGACTTCTCTCCTGGCCGCGTTCCT
>JBKJWE010000252.1:0-2579 GCA_046717045.1 Nitrospiraceae bacterium
AAGACGGAGGCGATGTCGGCGGCGGTCGATGCCTTGATCGACGCGGTCCGAGAAACGGCGACCTCCTTGCGACCCAGCATGCTCGACGATCTCGGCCTGATCCCGGCTTTGGACTGGCTCGTGAAGCAGTTCCGCGCCAAAACTACGATCGACTGTGGGCTTGAGACCGCTCCGGAAATTGAACGGGTTCAGATGACGGCCGACTCCTCAACCGCCCTGTTCCGGATGACCCAAGAAATGCTCACCAACGTGATCCGCCATGCCCACGCCTCCACCGTGCATCTCCGCCTCGTTGAAGCGTCGCGATCGCTCATTCTGGAATGCACGGACGACGGCGACGGAATTGCCGTTCATCGCATCGGACAACCCGCCTCGCTCGGCCTGCGAGGCATGGAGGAGCGCGCCACATTGTTGGGCGGCTCGTTTACCATCACAGGTATACCGGGCATCGGCACGACCGCCAGGGTCTCGTTACCACTCTCATCTGTTATCATCCCTACAATGGAGAACCAACCATGAAAGTCCTGATCGTCGATGATCACGCGGTGGTCCGCCGCGGTGTGGTGCAGATTCTCACCGATGCGTTTCCTCGCGTTGAAATCGGCGAGGTAGACTCCGGCCAGGGCGTGCTGAAAGCCGTGAAGAAGGAACCCTGGGACCTCGTCGTCCTGGACATCAATCTGCCAGACCGGAAAGGATTAGAGGTCCTCCAGGAGATCAAGGCTACAAATCCCTCGCTGCCTGTCATGGTGTTGAGCCTGCATCCTGAAGAGCAGTATGCGCTCCGTGCCTTGAAGGCCGGCGCCTCAGCTTACCTGACCAAGCAAAGCGCGCCGGACGAACTCGTGAGGGCCGTCAAGCATGTGATGGGCGGCCGCATTTTTGTCGGCGCCGCGGTGGCCGAACAGCTGGCCGGCACACTCCGCAAGGCCTCGACCGGTCCTTCGCATCAGAATCTCTCCGACCGCGAGTTCGAGGTGCTCCGCTTGCTGGCGCAAGGCCAGTCCGTCAAAGGCATCGGTCACATCCTCGACCTCAGCACCAAAACCGTTAGCACCTACCGCGCCCGACTTCTCGACAAACTGCAGCTGAGTACGACGGCCGATCTCATCCGCTATGCCCTCGATCACCACCTCGTCGAATAGCGCCTGCCACGACCTCTCTCACCTCGAAATTCTTCCCGGCCCCGCCATATGGGCAAAGTAATTGTAGTGTCAGCATAATCCTACAAGCTGTATCGCCCTCTTCTGACTCGCGAAATCGCGAACTCAGGTATTGTGACCTTCCAACATAGTTCCATGCACCGACGACAGGGCTCTATGGGAGCTTCTTTTACATGACGATCGTGGTCGCCGATCCCGACATTGAATTCAGAGAAAAACTGAAGCGCCAGCTTGAGAAAATTGCCGGCGTGAAAGTCGTGGGGGAGTGCTCCGATGCAGAAGAAACCACCACGATGATTCACAATAGGAAGCCGGATGTCGCGATCGTGAATGCTCTGCTTAGAGACGGCAGCGGTATCGAGGTGCTTAGGCACATCAAGCAGTTGATGGTCCCCCCGACTATCATCGTGGTGACCGACAACCCCTCGCGCGACAATAAAAACGCCTGTTCCATCGCGGGAGCCGATTTCTTTTTCGACAAGGCGACCGAAGATCGCAAAGTCATCAATACGGTGAGACTCCTCTGCGTCCCCTAGAGTCAAATCGACCCGGCGGACTCGCCCTTCGCCATACTCGACGAGTAGCCTCCGATCATCTGCCTATCTGATCCGCACCCTGCGGTGAGCGTGCCCGGACATCTGAATTGACAGCCCGCCCGCACTCACATTAGGATCACAAACACATCAGCTCAATCCTGTCTATTTTTCTGTATAAGTTTCAGAATCGCTGGGATCCAACAAGGCACGTCGGTTGCTTAATGCGATAGTGAACGCTTGCACCCCTGCATATAGTTACTCTGCTCCTGTCGCCATAAGGTGGTCCATGGCCCATCCGGGTTCGATTTGCGCCCTGCTCGCCGCTATCGGCCTGCTGACGACTGGATGCGGACTCTCAGTAGTGGATCTCCACGAGCAGCTCGATCTCCATCGCATCTCGTTTCACGACAGGCTGACAACCAAAGAATCCTTGAAAAGAGAATTTCTCGTCTGCACCAGACGAGCGCACGACGAGCCGACGACCGATCTTGGCGCGTCATCGGCGGCAACGCCTTCGGGATCAAGATGGAAACCGCCGGTGGCGTAATCGCGAAGAAACTAGCCGAGCACGAAGGCGTTTGCTATTTTCAAGGCATGCAAGAGACAGGGAGAACGCGAGAGGCGGCTGCCGTCCCGGAGCAGACATCCGGGTAAAGCGGAACCAATTGGTGCCTTGTCAGGCGATATGTAAGGAGATGGACCGATGAGATATCTGACTGCTGCGCTGCGTCTCGGCCTTGTTCTGATGCTGAGCGGATGCTTCGCCAAGATTCATCAGCTTCCGGCACAGCCGGAGAATGCCGAGGCGCTGTTCGCACCGCTGCCGGAGCAGGACCTGTTGGTCGGGCTGGCTGTGTCCGGCGGTGGAAGCCGGGCTGCA